>CANSRB010000181.1 GCA_947649285.1 uncultured Clostridia bacterium | reverse complement strand
GGCCCACTGCCTGGGCAGCGTAAATGGTAATAGACTTCAAAGCCTCCTCCCGGGAAAGCCCCGCCCCGATGGTCAAGCCCGCGCAAAGGGGCAGGTACTGGATGGGGATGACCGGATGATCCGTACAGAGGGCGGCGGGGATCCCCGCTTCATGGAGGGACACAGGATTGGCTGTGGTCAGGTTCTTCAATTCCGGCTTGGACCGGTCAGAAAGAATAGGGCCCGCTATGGCCTTGATCCCTTAAGCAGCCAGAATATCTTTGATCAGGTGCCCTTCCGTGCAATGGACCAGCACCAGATCCAGCTTAAATTCCTTGGCAATCCGGATAGCGGTAAAGATATCGTCTGCCCGGTGGGCATGGAAAAAGGCTTTCTGCTTCCCCTTTAGGACTGGCAGCAGGGCTTCGCATTTGGCGTCGTACTCTGGCTCGTCGAAATCCTCCTCCTCGTCGGCCCGCTCCTTGTCATCCAGGTACCGCTTGGCCTTCCGCAGCTGATCCCGGATTAAGGCGGCTGTGGCCATACGGGTCATCGGGGTAACGTTTTTCTCATTGTAGACGCTTTTGGGGTTCTCCCCCAAGGCGAACTTCATCCCAACAGCCGGGTGAATCACCATATCGTCAATCCGGCGGCCTTTGGTTTTGACCGCAGCCCACTGTCCTCCAATAGGATTGGCGCTGCCTGGGCCGGTGAGGACGGTGGTAATGCCGCCCCGCCATGCCTCCTCAAAGGTCCGGTCCATAGGGTTCAGGGCGTCAATGGCCCGGAGCTGAGGGGTTGTGGGGTCGGTGCTTTCATTGCCATCATCCCCTTCAAAGCCCAATGCGTCCTCCCACATGCCCAAATGACAGTGGGCGTCGATAAAGCCGGGTAGAACCGTCCCACCCTCCAGATCTACTACGGTTTCACCAGCGGGGACCTCGGACATGGGGCCGATGGCTTGGATTACGGAGCCTTCAATCTGAATATACCCGTCGGGATAATTCGTATCCTCCATTGTAAGGATATTTCCATGGATGAGCAGCATTGCCGTTTCCTCCTAATCAGTCAATCTTTTGCCTGGTCAAACCAAGCGTTCCGCAGGGAGTAGGACAGTTCCCCCCGCAGAATCCGCTCCCGGGTCTTGTCCGCCTCGGCAACATACAGCCGATGCCAGGTGACAAACACCAGGATAGACCAGAGCTTGCGGTAATTGTCAGCCTTGCCGGTGCGGTGATCCTCCAGCATTTTCAGGGCGGCGGTTTTGTCGATGAACTCATCGGCTGTGGAGTGTTCCAAAATATCCCTGGCCCATTCGTAAAGCTCCCCCCTCAGCCAGACCCGCACCGGCACAGGATAACCAAGCTTAGGACGCATAAATGTCTCAGGGTTGACATAATCTTGAAATGCGTAGCGCAGGATATATTTCGTAGTGCCGTTCTGAAGCTTATCGGAATTTTTCAGCGTGGCCGCAAAATCGAAAACCTTCTTGTCTAGGAAAGGCACCCGGACTTCCAAGGAGTTCCCCATGCTCAGCCGGTCGCCTTTGACCAGTATGTCCCCTTTCAGCCAAGTAGCAATGTCCATATGCTGCATTTTGATCAGGGGATCCCGGTCGGCGACTTGGGCGAAGACGTCCCGGGTCAGCTGGGTGTATTTCTGGGCTGGGTTATAGCATTTCAGGAAAGCCTTCTTCTGCTTCTCATTAAAAAGAAACGCGTTGCCTACATACCGCTCCTCCAAAGGGACGCCGGCCCGCATCAGGAAGTTCTTCCCTTTGACCCCATCGGGGATAATATGGGAAAGCCCCCGGAGGATTGCCTTGATAAAGCCCGGCGCGTTCTGGAACCGCCCGGCCCCCAGGGAATCCCGGTAGGTCTTATACCCGGCAAACAGCTCGTCGGAGCCTTCCCCGGAAAGCATGACCTTCACATGGCGGCTGGCCTCCTCGGCCAGGAGGTAAATGGCCACAGTAGAGGGGTCGGCCACAGGGCTGTCCAGGGAAAAGACCACCTTTTCAAAGGCGTCCCGGAACTGGGTGCAGTTGCCCTTCAGAATAATGTGCTCTACATTCAGGTGCTTGGCGATTTCCCTAGCGTCGTCTATCTCGCTGTAGGCCGCTACATCAAAGCCCACAGTCAGGGCCTTGATACCGGGGTTGATCCGGCTGGCAATGGCGGTGATTACGGCGGAGTCAATGCCGCTGGACAGGAAGGTCCCCACCTCTACATCGGAAATCATGTGGTACTCCACTGATTCTGTCAGAACTTTCCGCAGCCTTTTTGCCTTTTCCTCAAAGCTTTCCTCGGAAGGTGCGCGGAAATCCGGGGAGAAATACCGCTTGATTTCCGGCTTCCCCCCCTGCTTGCAGGTCAGGTAGTGGGCGGTGGGCAGGACCTGGATGCCAGGGGCCAGGGTGTGGGGCTCCGGCACATACTGGAAGGTAAAATAATGCTGGAGCATGCTGGGATCCACCCTGAAATCCCCCAGCTCCTCATCAAAAAGGAAAGCCTTCATTTCAGAGGCGAAAAGGAGCCCATCCTTTGC
>CANSRB010000180.1 GCA_947649285.1 uncultured Clostridia bacterium | reverse complement strand
ACTATAATAGCTTCATCTATCCAATACCTCACTGACAAAGCGATTGCAGAAGGCTGGGGGCAGGAATTCAGGGCTCGGGCAAACAAATCCTCCCCCGGCAAACGGCAATGAACCTGCATCTCACCAGATCTCAAACAGAAAGGACAGAAGCTATCATGCAAATCCCCCAGGAAATGATCCGGGACAGCGTACTGCCCCAATTTTTCAGCGGAATTGAAGTCTTGGAAACGCCGCCCTATGGAAGCGGGCACATCAACGACACGTTTGCCCCTGTTCTCCGCAGGGCAGACGGAACCGTTACCCGGTATATCCTTCAGCGCATCAATACCCGCGTATTCCAGGATCCGGACGGGCTGATGGAAAACATCCAAGGCATCACCTCTTATTTGAAAGAAATCATCCAGAAAAACGGCGGCAACCCGCTCCGCGAAACCCTAACCCTGTTCCCTACCCGCTCCGGGGCCTCCTTTTTCCGCGATCCGGAAACCGGCTTCTGCTGGCGCCTGTACCTTTTTGTGGAGAACACCCTTTCCCTCGACAAACCCGAAAATACCGAAGATTTCTACTGCTCCGCCCGGGCATTCGGACGGTTCCAGCAGCTGCTGACGGGTTATCCTGCCGCCTCGCTGCACGAAACCATCCCAAAATTCCACCATACGGTAAACCGTCTGGACAACCTGAAAAAAGCCGTACAGGAGGATAAGATGGGCCGTTTGAACGAAGTGGAGGCGGAAGTCCGCTTCGCGCTGGAACGGGAAAAGGACGCCGCTGTCCTGCTGGACCTCCACGCTGCTGGGGAAATCCCGCTCCGAGTTACACACAATGATACAAAGCTGAACAACGTCCTGATTGACGAGCAAACCAGGCAGGGCATCTGCGTAATCGACCTGGACACAGTGATGCCGGGGCTGGCCCATTATGACTTTGGTGATTCCATCCGGTTCGGCGCGAATACCGCCGCGGAGGATGAAACCGACCTTTCCAAGGTTTCACTGGATCTAAGCCTATTCGAGGCATACACCCGCGGCTTTTTAGAGGAAGCCGGAGGCGTACTCAACCAGACGGAAAAAGAGCTTCTGCCGATGGGCGCCAAGCTGATGACTTTCGAATGCGGCGTCCGTTTCCTGACCGACTATCTGGAGGGAGATGTGTATTTCAAGACCCACCGCGAAGGGCATAACCTGGACCGCGCCCGCAATCAATTCCAACTGGTTGCAGACATGGAAGCCAAGTGGGAGGAAATGGCCCGGATCATCCGGAAATACAACCGTTAAGCAATGCGTCCAAGCCATCGGAACCGGCTTCCCCATCTGTGGGATTCCGATAAAATAAAAATAGCGGTCGGGATACGACTCCCGGCCCACTAGAGGAAATCAGACAGCGGCCTTGCAAGCAAGGCCGCTGTCCTTTTTATTCGGGTTTAAACTGGCGAATGATTTCCACCGCTTCCTGTACGGTTTTCGCCTTGCATTCTACAAGCTGGGCAAGCATTTCAAAAAGTACCCGAAATTCAGTCCCTGTCATGCCGTCATCCATTTCCATTGCCTCCTTTCAATAAGAAGTAAAAGCTTTCATCTTTCAAGTATGGTCTTATACCCCATCCAGAACCCACAGCCCGTAACCCTGCTTAATGTCCGGCATCCACAAATGCGATACTGGAATCCCCTTTTTCAGCCTGCTCTATAACCGCAGCCATCAGCTTCTGGAAAGAACCATAGGAAGAGGTGGCCCCTGTGAGGGCATCTATCCCCCCTTTCCCCTGCTTTTCCAGAAGCTGTCCCGCATAATAGCGGGTGTACTGGTTCGGGTAGGTGCCCGTCCCCTCAAGCATCGTCTGCATATAGGCGGTGTCCCAGCTCTTAATGAAGCCGCTGGCATTCTCTGCATTGTACTCCACCGAAACAATACTTCCACCCTTCACCATAATGGTGATATACTCTCTCCATCCATGGCTATACTCGGCGGCCTGGGCGGTATAGTAGCCGTCCTGAAGCTCTGCCTGGCCGCTTCCGCAGGCGGTCAGACATCCCATGACAAGCAAGGCTAATACAATACCTGCTATCTTTTTCATCTGCGCCCTTCCTCCTTTACCACAAATCTCTTCACCTGGCCCTGAAGGGCTTCCGCCTCCCTGGCCAAAGCCGAGCTGGATTGTTCCGTGCCGACGGCATTTTGCAGGTTTTTCTCCGCAATGCCCGAAATCGTCCCGATCCGTTCCTCCATAATTACCAGGGCGCTCTCCTGTCCCTGAACTGCTGTCACCAGTTCGTCTGTAATGCCGCTGATCTGGGCGGAAACAGCGGATATCTCCCGAAGGGAACTGGCTGCAGCCCCGGTGAGCTCCACTCCGTTTTCAATGATGGTTTTGGTGCTGCCCACCATCTGCGCCGCGCTCTTGGCGGACTCGCTGCTCCTGGAGGCCAGCCGCCGGACTTCCTCCGCCACCACGGCAAAGCCCTGTCCTGCGCTTCCGGCCCGGGCTGCCTCCACGGACGCATTGAGCGCCAAAATGCCTGTCTGGAACGCAATGTCTTCAA
>CANSRB010000179.1 GCA_947649285.1 uncultured Clostridia bacterium | reverse complement strand
AAAAAGCCCTCGCAGGGTTCATAGCCGTGCGAGGGGTGGTGTTATTCTGCTTTCAGCCGGTTCAGGATCAGCTTGGCGGCCTGATAGATATCACCGCAGCCCATCGTGAGGATCAGGTCGCCCGGCCGGGCTATCCCGCAGACATAGTCCGTGATCTCCTCAAACGTGTCAAACCAAACGCAGCCCGGGATTTTTTCAGCCAGATCCCGGCTGTAAATCCCGATCGTATTTTTTTCCCGGCTGCCCATAATCTCTGAAAGAACCGCCTGATCCGCAAGCTGAAGCACCTCAGCAAAATCCTCCAGCAACAGCTTGGTACGGGAATAGGTAAAGGGCTGATGCACCGCGATTACCCGCTTGAAATCCATCTGTTTGGCGGCAGAAAGGGTTACCCGCAGCTCCGCCGGATGATGTGCGTAATCATCGGCTATCGTGATTCCGCCCACCTGTCCAAGGACCTCAAAGCGGCGGCCTGCCCCTCTGAAATTCGCTAAACCGGCCCGGACCTGCTCAAAGGAAGCGCCTGCGGAAATCGCCGCTGCCGCTGCCGCAACTGCGTTGAGGACGTTATGCTTCCCCGGGACATAGAGATCCACTTCGCCCAGCGTTTCCCCGCGGAAGCAGAGATCAAAGGAGGTATGGATCCCGGGATGCCGGCGGAGGTTCTGAGGGTAATAGTCGTTCCCTTCCCCCCATCCGAAGGTCAAGCGGGGCTGGGGAAGACCCTCCGCCGCTTTCGCTACCTCCGTATCCTCCCCGTTTAGGATCAGCAGCTTGCGGGTCATCCCGCAGAATTTCCGGAAAGACGCTACCAGGTTTTCCATCGTCTTAAAGTAGTCCATGTGATCCTCATCAATATTCAGCACCACTGTCGTATCCGGCGCCAGCTGCAAAAAGGTATCCACAAACTCGCAGGCCTCGCAAACCATCAGCCCACTTTGTCCGACACGGCCGTTCCCGCCCATCGCGGGCAGCTTCCCGCCGATCACTGCGGTTGGATCCATCCCCCCGTCCAGCAGGATCTGAGCCAGCATACAGGAGGTTGTCGTCTTCCCATGGGTTCCGCAGATGCAAAGCGCGTTCTCATACCACCGGGTCAGCTCCCCCAGTATAATACTCCGCTCTACCGTCGGAATCCCGCTGGCCCGCGCTGCAATCAGCTCGGGATTATCCGCCATAATAGCCGCCGTATGGATAATTAAATCCGCCCCCTGGATATTCTCCGCCCGCTGGCCCATTTCCACCGGGATCCCCAGCGCCTTCACCAGTTCCAGCGTATCCGAAGGATTGTTGTCCGAACCCGTTACCTGATACCCCTTTGCATGAAGGATCTGTGCGATCGGGAACATCCCTGAACCGCCGATACCGATCATATGAATATGCCGCTTCCCATCCAGAAGCGATTGCTGCTTGCCCATCATTTTCCCCCGTTTCTATCCACGAAAATTCCTATCCTATAATCGAAACACTTCAAAAGAATCATTTTGATTCTTTTGAAGCCTGCGGCGTAGAACCGCCGCAGGAGGCCGCTTCTGCGGCCTTGGTTCGGACTTCATAGTTAACACTTGTGCGGAGCACACAGCCAGCGGGCTATGACCGCTGGCTGAAAAAACGCAAACTGCGTTTTTTCAAGTAGGTTGACTATATTATATGGCAGAAGCCGGAAAAAATAAACGGGATTTGGTAAATATCTTCCCGGTTTCTGCAAAACTTTTAAAATTTCCTGATTTTTGAAGGTTGCCGTTGAATGAAATGGCAAAATCCCGACCATAATAGGACTGCGGAACGGGCCCGGCAGTACTTCCGCAGACAAAACGACCTGATTGCCGGAGAAATGGAGCAAGAAATGAATATCACTGACATTAAAATCCGCAAGCTGCTGAACGAGGGCCGGCTGAAAGCCATTGTTTCCATCACCCTGGACGATACGATCGCCCTGCATGATATCAAAATTATCGAAGGCCCGCAGCGCCTGTTCGTCGCCATGCCTAGCCGCCGAGACGACAACGGCATTTTCCGGGACATTGTCCACCCCATCTCTTCGGACGGCCGCGCTTCCATTGAAGAAAATATCCTGAATTTTTACAGCGATTATCTCCATGCCCATCCCGAGGCGTTGGAACCCCGCGAGCCTGGCGAATCCCGCCAGCAACGGTATTTCAATCCCAATCTGGAAGGCCCGCAGTAATGCGGTTAAAAAGGGGGTTGCGTTCTCCTGCAAGCTGGATGAGAAGCTTCGGTAATCCGGCAGATAACCTGCTGAATTGGTAAAAAAGAGCCTCTGCATATGCAGAGGCTCTTTTGGATTTCACCCAAATCCCACAGCTAAAAAGAAAGTAAGGCGGTGAGGCCTTACTTTAAGTGGGGGTAGTATATGAAAAAGAGTCATGTATAACTCAGAAAATATCATCTTTATCTGTATAATATCTTCTTTTACATTTTAATATACCCTGTCTGATCTGTCAACCCCCGGAATCCAGAATTTATACAAAAACGAATACTTCGTCACTTCCTACAAAAACACAGATGGAACAAAACAAATCACAGCCATTATAATCAAACAACTTGAAAAGAATCTTTGATTCTTTTCAAGTGCTGCGGCTTA
>CANSRB010000178.1 GCA_947649285.1 uncultured Clostridia bacterium | reverse complement strand
TTGCGGTTACACCTACTCTGATTGCCAGATAAGGGATTCGGAACAGCAGGAAACTTGTCATCCGGATCCCAATGTGACGGAGCAGGGACATAAGCTGGTGCAGGACGCAGATTCCTCCGAAAGCGGTATAAGCGGCTGCCAACAGGAGCGGATCCCCCGAGGACAGCCGCGGGATCGACTGGCATCCGCTCGTTACTTCCAGGATCCCTGGGAGGAAGGGTGCCAGATCCGGGAGCCATTTTTCCGCCCATTGGATCAGGAGAGGGGAGATCCCGGAAAAGAGCAGGACAAACCCGCAGATAATCCCCATGGTGCGGACGCTGTCTGTGACCGCTGAAACCAGCAGGCCGGAGTCCAAACGGCTGAAGCAGGAGGCAGGCTGGGAAGCTTTTGGCATTCGTCTGATGCCGAAGGAGTGAAAAAATCCCAGGACCAGGCAGGCGGCAATCTGGGAGAGGTAAAGGAAAATCCCGGCCTGCCAATTTCCGAAAATCAGCACGCCGACCCCGCTGACCAGGAAAGCCGGCCCGCAGTTGACCGAGTAGCAAAGCATCCATTCCGCCTGCTTTCGCTCCAAACGGCCCTGCCGCACACTGTCGCTCAGAAGCTTCGCCCCGATGGGGTATCCTCCCAGCAGACTGAGCAGCACCAGGGAGAATTCCGCAGGAGCCAGCCCAAAAATCCATTCGCCAAGCTTGGAAAACGGCCGCGCCAGCAATTCCCGGAGCCTGGAATTGGCGATGATCCCGGATAAAATCAGAAACAGGAACATACTGGGGATCACCAGCTCCAGCGAAATCTGAATCCCTGTCCGGATACCGCCGGACAGCTCCCCGGAATGGTTGATCATTAAAAGTAAAACGGCATAGATTCCAGCCGTTGGAAGGATGATTTTCCAGAATTTTTGCAGCATCAGTACAGAGCCTCCTCCGTTTTTCTCTGCTTCATGTATATGATCCAGGCTTGTGGAATATATTGGGAAAAGATCCGGATTTCCGGTAATCCAACGAAATGAGGGTGAGACTGTGAAGCCGAATTTTCTGCGTGAAACCATTCTTGCCGCAAAAGAGCAGGTTATAATCCAGCCTTCGGTTGAGGTGCTGTCCAACCGGAAAGCGGCTTTGCGGGGAAAATACAGGATTCTGGAGTATTCCGATGAATGGATCCGGATTCAGCTGGAGGGTCTGCAAATCTGCCTGTACGGCAGTGGGCTGGAGTTGGATTCGGTTCTGCCTGAAATCCTGGAGATCCGGGGGATTATTTCACGGATCGAATACGAACCAAGCGGGGAACGTCTTTGATTTTTGCCGGATGGAGGAAAAGGGATGCTGAACAATCTGCTTCGCTTTTTTGCGGGGAACTGCCGGTTTTCGGCGGAGAACGGGCTGGTGGAACGCCTGCTGAATCATTGCGCAGAGGAAAAAATTCTGCTTTGGAAGCTGGAAAAAACACCGGAGGGGTTTCGCGCCAACTGTTTGAAGCGGAATTATCCCGCGGTGCTGGAGCTTGGCAGGCGGGTCAATGTAGAGGTTAGCCTGGTAGAAGAAAAGGGCCTGCCTCAATTGATTGCACGTTACCGCTTCCGTGTTGGGATACTGGCTGGGATATTGTTTCTACTGGGTTTCCTGTTGGTTTCACAGTATTTTGTCTGGGATATCCAGGTGGTAGGGAACAGCGCTGTCCGGACAGAGGTCATCCTGGAGGAGTTATCCGAACTGGGAGTAGAACGGTTTGCCTTTATTCCGGAGCTGGATTTCCTGCGGAAGCGGGACGAGGCGCTGCTTCAGATCCCGCAGCTGGCCTGGATGTCCATTACCCGCACCGGGAGCCGTCTGACGGTGTATGTTACCGAACGGACGTATCCGCCCAAGCTGGATACGGAGGAGCCTTGCGATATTGTCGCCTCGCGTACCGGGCAAATCCATTACATGGAGGTATATAACGGTACCGAGGTCCGGAAGGTGAATGATACGGTCATCCAGGGGGAGGTTCTGGTCAGTGGGATCCAGGTAACCAAGAACGGGAATACCGCCCAGGTGCATTCCTCCGCTAAAATTATTGCGGAGGTGCAGTTTGAAAAAACGCTTTCCCTGGATTTAGCGCAGTATTCCAAGGTGTATACCGGAAAGGAGAAGACCCGGTATTATCTGGAATTATTTTCCCTGCGCATCCCGCTTTATCTGGCGACCCCGGTAGAAGGGGAATACGATCTTTCCGCCAGCTTGAATTTACTGCGGCTGTTTGGGAAAGAATTCCCGGTTGGGATTGGCAGCCTGCATTATCGTTTTTACGAGAAGCAAAGCGGTGAGCTGAGCCTGGAAGAAGGCCGGAAGATTCTGCGGGAGCAGTTCGCGCAGTATGAAGCCTTGGAGCTGGCGGATACTGCGATTTTGGGGCGGGATATTGCTGAGGTTGTGCGGGGAGGCGTCCTTTCTATGACTGTGCAGTATCTGGCTGAGGAGGACATTGCGCGGGAAGCGCCGCTGGATCTTTCCTTTCTTCCCCGGACAGATACGCCGGAATATAGTCAAATAACCTGAAAAATAGCATTGCTATTTTTCAAGCGGGCTTTGCCCGCCTGCGTGTGAAACACGCTGTATTTGACTATGAAATCCAAACCAAGGCCG
>CANSRB010000177.1 GCA_947649285.1 uncultured Clostridia bacterium | reverse complement strand
GATCGAAGAGCCGCCCGTCTGAAAACTGCTGGATCCGCCAGCCATCGGGAGTACAGAGCAGTTCAACCGGTAAGGAACAGCGCAAAATTCTACCGTCCTTTTCGTAAGGATACATTTCCTGATACGTGCAGACCCGGTAAAAGAAAACACGGTCTTCCGTCTGCTCCATCAGCTCGTACTCTTCTTCCACCCATTCGTGATTTCCAGTACCATTCCAGCTCCGGGTGTAAAGCCTTCCGTTTACATTCAGAAAAGCCACATATTCCTCACACTCACGGTTCAGATTATTCAAATCCGTGATCGCGTTGATGTCCCGGACGTCCTCCACCGCATTCATGCCGTTCATCTCCCAGAAGCATTCCTCGGTATAAATCTCCAGGATCATCTTCTCGAAATCATCCCAGTTCCGATAAAGGCTTGTGGAAACCGGGCCATAGGGCCACCCGTATTTCCCCCATTCAATCTGATCTTCGCGATCCTTTCTGCCCAGCTCACGCCCCTCGGCTTCGCTGATCGTGGGATCCCGGAACTCGTCCCCGGTAATATCCGTTGCACGGTTTCGGAACCATCCATAGGTCCGTTCCCCCCTTGCAAACAGCTCCTGCTGTTCCTCGTTCAGGAAGCTTAAATCCTGATAGACGTTGGTTGGCTCCTCCGGCTCGCTGGATTCCTCCGATGAGGGCTCCGCCTGGGAAGATACCTCCGCCTGTGAGGAAGTTTCCGCCTGAGAAGAGGGCGCCTCCTCTCCCGTACATCCTGCCGCGCTAAGCGCCAGCAGGAGCGTCAAAATGATACTCAGAAGCTTTTTCATACAGATTCTCCTTTCAACAGCAGCATTCCGGGCCCTTTTACCGTTTGATTCCCTTTATTTCGGGGCTTAGCTCCAGCCGGCCGTCCGTAAACTGCTGGATCCGCCAACCCTCGGGGGTGCGGAGCAGCTCAATCGGGAAAGCAAACGCTTGGACATCCTGTTCCGAATGATAAGGATAGCAGTTTTGATAGGTACACACTCGGTAAAAGAACACCCGCTCCTCCGTCTGCTCGATCAGTTCATAATATTCACCAATCAGGCTGCCGTTCCCGGTATTGACACCTGTAGTGCCATAAAGCGTTCCCTGTACATTCAGAAAGGCCACGTACTCCTCACATTCACGGTTGAGATTGTTCAGGTCCTGGATATCGTTGATGTCCCGCACATCCTCCACCGCGTTCATGCCATTCATCTCCCAGAAGCATTCCTTGGTGTAGATGGATAGGATCATCTTCTCGAAATCATCCCAGTTCCGATAAAGGCTCCTCGGAAAAGACCGATAAGGCCATCCATATTTTCCCCAACTGAACCTCTCCTTCAGCAGCCGATCTAATAGTTCATCTTCCTCAGAAGGATCGATCGCGGGATCCCGGAATTCATCCGCTTCAATATCCTCCGCCCGGTTGCGGAACAGGGGGTAGGTCCGTTCCCCCTTTGCAAACAGTTCCTGCTGTTCCTCGCTTAAGAAATCCAGCTCCATATAGACGCTGGCTTCCTCCGCTGGTTCAGAGGGCGGCTCCGAGGAAGGCTTTTCCGGAGCCGGGAGAAAGACTGTTTCGCGTTCGATTCCCTTTATGGCAGGATCCGGCTCCAGCCGTCCGTTTGCAAGCTGCTGGATCCGCCAGCCCTCCGGGGTGCGGAGCAACTCGATCGGGAAAGCATAGGTGCGGATCTCCTGGGATACTTTGTCGGGATAACCCTCCCCCTTATAGGAGCATATCCGGTAAAAGAGCACCCGGTCCTCCGTCTGCTCGACCAGCTCGTAATATTCGTCAATCAGGTCGAAATTTCTGTCCTTTTCCTCCGTATCGCAGTAAACCTTTCCATCTACATTCAAAAAGGCCGGGCGGCGTTCGCTCTCCTGGTCGAGGCTGCTTATTTCGTTGATCTCATCCAGGCTGTCCATATCGTTGGCTTCCCAGAAGAAGTCCTCTGTATAAACCGACAAAACCATCTCTTCAAAGACGTCCCAGTCCCGATACCGGCCAATCGCGGGCTGATATAAACGTCCGTATTTTCCCCAGCTGATCCGGTGCTCCCACGAGTCTTCAGCGCTGCTCCGCATTTCATCGAAAGCCAGTAAGTCATCATACAGGCCCCTCGCCCGGAAGAAGAAAAGGGAATAGAGCTGGTCCCCTTCTTTTAGCAATTCCCGCTGTTCCCGGGTCAAAAAATCAGCCTCCCGGCAAAGGCCGGATCGCTTTTCGGGGGCTGGGGTCAGCGCTGACGGGTGCTCGGTTCCTTTCCGCTCCGGATCCGGCTCCGCCTTTCCATTTGTAAACTGCTCGATCCGCCAGCCCTCCGGGGTACGGAGCAGCTCGACCGGGAAGGCGTAAGTGCGGATCCCCCCAGATAGTTCACGAGGATAACCCTCCTTATAAGCGCACACCCGGTAAAAGAGCACCCGATCCTCCGTCTGCTCCGCCAGCTCGTAATATTCGTCAATCAGGCTGCTGTTCCCATGATAAAAGCCGTTATTACTGTAAAGCCTGCCCTTCACGTTCAAAAAGGCCGGATAGAATTCACTCTCCCTGTTCAGGCTGTCAAGGTCTTGGATGTTATTGATATCACTAGGATCGTCAACCACGTTCAAGCCGCTTA
>CANSRB010000176.1 GCA_947649285.1 uncultured Clostridia bacterium | reverse complement strand
ACGAATCTACATCCGCGCTGACTGCCAGGATCCCTCGGAAATGCGACAATTGCGCAACGAGGTCAACTGGCTCCAGCAATTCATCAAGGAATGCAGCTATCAGTGGGCCAGGATCGCTCCGAAGGATTTCTGCGGCTGCCTTCCGGTAGTGGATTTTGAGCGAATCAGCTTGGGCGGAATGCCGATGAGCGAACAGCTGGTTCAGGCGCAGTTCCGATTGTCTCAAGAGAAAGCGTTCCGGCTATTAGAAGGCGTAAGCCTTTATAATAAACCGTACGTCTATCTAAGAGAGATGCTGCAAAACGCGGCAGATGCCGTGAAATTCCAATATTGGGACGATCTGGATGCCGCCGATTTGGATACAACGGCAGACATCGATCTCTGCAGAGCGAATGAGACCCTGCCACTGCAGCGGTATCCTATTAAGATTCAGCTTGCTCTGCGCAAGCGGCAGAAAGAAACGCCGGATCATCTGGAGAAAGTTACCGCCACAGATTTGCTGCGTTCAGGATCAGAACTGGAGCAATATGAGTTCGGTGTGGAGGTCAGCGTTCAGGATTGTGGGATTGGCATAGGCGAAAAGGATCTCTGCGCCATCTCCAAAGTGGGTACCAGTCAGGAACACCGGTTAGGCACGATTGAAAGGATGCCCCTCTGGCTTCGGCCTACCGGCAAATTCGGTATTGGACTGCAATCCCTTTTCCAAGCAGACAACATTTTTTGGTGTACCACACGCACCCACGAAAATGAATGCTACAAAATGATCTTCCATTCCGGAACCCGAAACGAGGGGTATATCAACGTAATCCCCCATAATTGGCGGGACGGGGAGCGGGGCGGCATACATTATGGCACACGGTTTACCCTGTTTGTTCCTATCGGCCGGGCGGCCCCATCCGGGGATGGCCTGGGTCAGCCCAAGATGGATCCCTTTCACAAGGACTACCAGAGGGGCGCTATACTGATCCAATCTTTCAAGATGATGAAGCAGATGGAATCCTATCTGGATGGGGAGATCGGTGAAAATATTTTCCCCATACGGCTTGAGGAAGAACCTTTGGACGCGTCCCTTGCGCAAGAGGGGTGGAACGAATGGATCGTGCCCCAGCAGATCCGGTCGCTTCAACGGCTGAAATGCATAACATCGGGGAATCTCAAAAGAGCGGCTGCTTCGGATTACAGCGGCACAACGTGCTGGCTGTTCAACCAATTTACCGAGCATTCCTCCAACAAGTTTTTGCGCGGACAGCTGACAGAGGAAAACGGCAGCGCATATTATTGCGATGTGGACAACTGCAAGCTCTATATTTGGAGCCAGCGCGCCAAGTGTTTTTTTACCTGCGGCGCCACGCGGATTATCCAGGCGATTACGCCGGATGAAAGCAGAAAGCGCAAGCCGGAAAATACAGAGGAGTACGGAACCAAGATCAGGCTCTTTCTGAAAGGCTTGCTGGTAACCGATATCAAATACACAGGCAACGAACTGATCGAAACAATCGACATTAAGAACGATTCCCTCCAGAACTACCTTTTGATGAATCGCAGTGCCCTGCGGCCGGAGGGGGAGGAATATGTCCGCAATGAAATCATTCCCTTATTGCACCAGACCTTTTGCGCGGTTCTCCAAGACATCAATCGCGTAGCGGTCCGTCAGTTGGAGCGCAGCCGTACGCAGCTGAAAGCAGGCATTTGCAAAGAGTACCAGGCCATCTGTAAGGAGTTTGTGCCGCAGGATGACCAGAAGGGATATTACTTCCTTTTGAAAAAACTGGACGCATTGGAATTGTCCGATTTTATCCTTGTAAAGAATGACTTCGAGTGGGCCGCGGAGGAGGATCCGCTGTCACAGGGCCGCGCCCAAAAGAACCGCCTGTTCCACGTGGAAAAAAACCGCCTGTTCGATTGCGTGGCGCAGGCAGACTTCCGCACATTAGAGAGAATCGGGAAAGGGACAAACAGCGAAGCCGCGCCCGAGAATCCCGATGAAAAGAAGGACGGTGAAAATCCCATTCTGTCCAGCTGCCGCCAGCGTATGAAAAATTATCTCTATACCCAGGTCGATCAGTGGAAGGCGGATGAGTTGGACTGTGCCGGCTATCTCCTCAATCAGCTGGTAACGCTCCTGGCCGGTATCGATGAATGGATGCAGCCAGACAGGGGGCCGCTCTCTCCGACCGATATGTCTGCATTTGTAAAGCAGATTGACCGGCTGCGGGAGTATGTTATCCTGTACGCGATGTTCTTCTTCTATATGAACAGAAAAGGTTTGCCGGGCTCCTCGGCCTGTGCCAAGACAGAGAACGACTGGTGCGTGTGGGAGTACATCAACAGCAGGATTTCAAAAGCCCTGAAAAACAGCCAGCGCCTTTTCCAGCAGTTACTGAACAAGGCCGACCCGCGGATACTATACTATAACAGCACCCTTTTCATCCCGGGGTGCAAAGAACGGCCCTATAACAGCTTGACTCCCGGCGGGTATAGCTTTGCGGAGCTGATGTGCAACGACCGGAACTTTGCCGTATTCTCCCACCGGGCCTCCCACAGTGATCCCTGGAAGCATTTGCTGGTGGAGCTCTGCCCTCTAATCAGCGCTTACAAAGAAATAGAGGCGGACGGAGCTGTCACACTTCCGGGTGTGACGGATCCTACTATCCTTGATGTGCTG
>CANSRB010000175.1 GCA_947649285.1 uncultured Clostridia bacterium | reverse complement strand
GTATCCTATCGCCGTATCGGGATCACTGGGGCAAAAAAGCGGTGGGGCTCCTGCTCCGGAAAAGGGTCAATCAACTTCTCCTGGCGGCTGATGGCCGCGCCTATGGCGGCAGTGGAGCTGGTGGTGGCCCACGAACTGGCCCATCTGCGGCAGTTAAACCACTCCCCCGCCTTTTACAAAATCCTGGCATCGGTTCTGCCGGACTGGCGGGAACGGAAAGCTCTTTTGGAAAACGCCGGGCGGCTGCCTCAGCTGCCTTAAACCAGCAATGGCAAAGGAAGGGATAAATATGCAGGAAACACCCAGAGGAAGCCGCTTCCATATCGGCTTTTTCGGTCGCACCAACAGCGGCAAATCCACCTTGGTGAACAGCCTTGCCGGGCAGGAAATCTCCCTGGTTTCCCCGGTATCCGGCACCACCACCGACCCAGTCTACAAATCCATGGAGCTGCTGCCCCTGGGCCCTGTGGTCCTGATCGACACCGCCGGGCTGGACGACCAAAGCGAGCTAGGCAGCCTGCGCAAAGAAAAAACCCTGGAAGCCATGGCCAAAACCGACCTGGCCGTCCTAGTTGTTTCCTCCCAGGCCCAGGATTTCTCCCAAGAAAAGCAATACATCGCCCTGCTGAAGGAAAAGAAGGTAAAAACCCTCTGCGCCGTCAACTGCCCCAGCGGGGAGGCCCCGCTGCGGCTGCCCTTTGACCTGCCCTGTATTGCCCTTGACGCCGGAAAGGCTGAGGCCATGCCAGGGTTCAAAAAATTCCTCATTGACCAGGCGGATTGGGATTTTGAAAACCCGCCGGTCACCGCCCATCTGGCGCCGGAAGGAGCCTTGGTTATGCTGGTCATGCCCCAGGACATCCAAGCCCCTAAGGGGCGGCTGATCCTCCCCCAGGTGCAGATCACCAGGGAGCTGCTGGACCGGCGGTGCCGGGTAATCTCCGTGCTGCCCGACGGGATTGGGCCTATGCTGGAGGCTTTAAGGGAAGAACCCGCTTTGGTGGTCACCGACTCCCAGGTTTTCCGCCAAGTCAATAAAGCGCTCCCGAAAGCCATCCCCCTGACCTCCTTCTCCATCCTGCTTTCCGAAAGCAAAGGGGACATCAGCAGCTTCCTGGAAGGGGCCAAGGCTTTAGACCGGCTTTCCCCCGGGGACCGGGTGCTGATTATGGAAGCCTGCACCCATCATCCCCTG
Source organism: uncultured Clostridia bacterium (assembly GCA_947649285.1). GTDB lineage: Bacteria > Bacillota > Clostridia > Oscillospirales > Ruminococcaceae > Paludihabitans. The sequence continues at coordinate 1,501 of CANSRB010000175.1, read as the reverse complement.
GAAGGGGATATCGCCCGTGAAAAGCTGCCCCAGCTGCTGGAAAAATTCGTCGGCGGCCCAATTGATTTCCAGATCTTTTCCGGGCCGGGGTTCCCAAAAAATATTGGGGAGTACCAGTTGATCCTCCACTGCGGCGGCTGCATGATCAACCGCCGGAATATGCTGTCCAAGCTCAGCGAGGCCCAGCTCCACGGCGTCCCCATGACCAACTTCGGCATAGCCATGGCTTATATGAACGGCATGCTGAAGCGGATCTGCTACTGACCTTAATAGCCCAGCCGGTAAAAATTCGTATCTGAGGCAAAATTGACAAAATGGTACAGCACCAGCACCTGGTCAAATTCCTCACGGGCCGCCAGCTCTGTAAGCCCTACCGGAAGGGAGCGGAGATCCACCACCCACACTTGGTCGTAATTTTCCGTCAGGAAAGGGGCAAAGCAGTTGGCAAAGGAATCCTTGATCACCAGGATTTTCCCCCCGCCCCCAGGCCGCTCCGCCTTTTGATCCGCTTCCAAAACCGTAACCCCACCATTCCCCCAAAGGAATGCGGCGTATTTGTCCCGGGTATCCAAAGCGCTTTCGTCCAGATAGGCGGGCTTTTCCACCCCGTCCGCCGTTACCCTGCCTATAGGCAGCTCATACCAGGTCAGGATCTCCCCAGGGGTCCCGGCCTTTTTGCATTTGCTGAACAACGTCCCTAAAAACCCGGGAACCTGATGGGCTGTTAAGGCATCCAACTTTACAGGGGTAAGCCCTTGGCTGCGGCAGAATTCCACATAAGCAAGATAAGCCCCTTGGGTGGTCCAGTGATGGTCCGTGCGATAGTAGATTTCCTCCTCTTTCGCTTCTTCCAAAACCGGATATAGATCGATCGTTTCCGCTTGCCCTGAAAACCCATTGTATATTTCCTGGATTTTTTCCCGCTGGTCAACCATTTTCAGGCCCTTGGGCAAGGTTACCGGATAGAGCTCATAGGCGCTGGGCACTAGCATTACTGCGGCGCTGCCTTCTCCCTGCAAAAAATTGTGGAGGTGGGCCAGATTTTTTTCCAGCTGGCCCTGAGGATACTGGGTGTATTTTTCAAAAAGCCGCCCGCCCCTGCCATAGACCACGCCGTTATTTTCCGTTTTCAGGAGGAGGGACTCCGTGCGGGATTTCAGGCTGATCCAAGCGTCCCGACCGATGAACTGGTCGTTGAGGTAGCTTTCATAGCTCTGGGCGAACTCCCCGCTGGCCAGTCCGGAAAGGGTGATGGAGGGGCGCTGTTTGAGGTACCGGTTTTCCAATTCGGAAAAGGTTTTTGCTGGCTCCAGCAGATCTGCCGCCGTAATCAGGGCCAAAAATAGGGCAGGAAGGAGTAAAATCGGATATTTCCTCAATTTTTTCATGATTCCATCCTCTAGGCAAAGCTTTCCCCGGAGGAAAAGCAGTCCAGAATCTCCTTTCTGTATTTTTAAAACCGAAAATAAAGGAAGGGGTTATAGCTGGCGTCAGCCAGGTA
>CANSRB010000174.1 GCA_947649285.1 uncultured Clostridia bacterium | reverse complement strand
CCTCTATTTCTTTGGGCGTCCAAAGAAATAGAGCAGGGCGTGGGGCGCGTAGCCCCACAATTCAAAGCCGGAGGAACGTCCTGGCCGCTCGAAGGTGGATCCCCTCATAAAATGCGCAAGAAGACATTCCTCTTTCATCATAGCCCCAGGGAAAACTTTTTGGCCGATGGCCGGTAAATGCACAAGAAATTTCAGTCATCATTCACTGCCTCCTTTGTATAGTTATATATCACTATATCATAATTCATAGATATAGTGAAGTATCACTAACGAGGAAACTGCAAATCATTTATCATAGTAATAAATGATTTGAGGGGGGCGCAATATGAATACTCGTGAAGCAATTGCGGCCCGAATTATGCAGCTATGCCGGGAACAGGGGATTACGCCAAACGGATTGAGCAATATTTCCGCTGTTCCACAGGCAACCATCAAGAGCATCCTCAACGGAGAAAGCCAAAACCCGGGAGCCGTTACCATCAAAAAGCTGTGCGATGGTTTTGAAATCACGCTGGGAGAGTTCTTCTCAACCCCGGAATTTGACGCCCTGGAGCAGGAAATACGCTGAAACCGTAAAACGGCGGCCGGTAAATGCACAAGCGGCAATGATAAAAAGCTGAGGAAAAGCGTTTGCTTTTCCTCAGCTTTTTTGTTTCGTTCAAATAATCCCGCCGGACTGGGCCAGTACGCCGCCGGATTCTTCCGCCAGAGCTTCCTGGGGCCGATCTTCTGCCAAAGCCTCCTGCGCCGCAGCCAGATTTTCCCGCGCAATCGAAAGCATCAGCTTAATGCGGTTTTCCTGGTTTACCCGGGTTGCGCCGGGATCATAATCAATCGCCACGATATTGGCCCGCGCGTTTTGTTCTTTGATTTTCCGGATCATCCCCCGCCCGCAGATATGGTTGGGCAGACAGCCAAAGGGCTGCGTACAGATGATATTCTCATAACCGGTTTCCACCAGCTCCAGCATTTCCGCCGTCAGGAGCCAGCCCTCGCCCATCTTTACGCCGCCCCCGATCACCCTGTCAGAAAGCTGCTTGGCGTGCGCCATCCCAGTCGGCGGGACATACTGGGGCGCCAGCCAAAGCGCTTCGATCATCTGACGTTCCAGGCGGGTAAAATACCAGCGGAACAGCCGGAACCCCCAATATTTCAGCCGGCTCCCGCCATAAAGCCGGTAATCCTCAATTCCATTGTAGACAATATACAGGATAAAGCCCAGGATCCCCGGCATATTGACCTCGCAGTCCTGCGCGGCGAGGAAATCCTCCAGGTTATTGTTCCCCAGCGCGGCATACTTGACATAGATCTCCCCGACTACGCCGACCTTGACCTTTTTTTCATCCTTCCGCGGGACGGCCGCAAAATCCAAAACCATCTGCTCCAGATTCCGGCGGATTTCCCGCACCGAACAGCCCCGGCCCCGGTTCATCTGCTCCAGCAGCCGGTCCGACCAGGATTCCACCAGGCTCTCGCTCCGTCCGGGTTCGGTTTCATAAGGCCGGGTCTGGTTGCGGAGCAGCATCAGCATATCCCCATACAGCAGCACTGACATCGCCCGGCGGATCAGCGGAAGGCTCATCCGGAAGCCGGGGTTGCGCTCCATCCCAGCCATATTGACCGAAATGACCGGGATCTTCTCCAGCCCCGCTTTCCGGAGGGCTTTCCGCAGCAGATGGATATAATTCGAAGCCCGGCAGCCGCCCCCGGTCTGGGTAATCATCAGCGCAACCTTATCCAGGTCGTATTTCCCGCTTTGAAGCCCATCGATCAGCTGCCCGATCACCAAAATTGCCGGATAGCAGGTGTCGTTATGGACATATTTCAGCCCAGTCTGGGCAATTTCCGGGTTGGTGCTTGTCAGCAGCGCTGTTTTGTATCCGAAATGCTCAAATACCCGGCCCAGCATCCGGAAATGGATCGGGGCCATCATGGGAAACAGGAGGGTGTACTCCCTCTTCATCTCTTTCGTAAACAGCAGCCGCCCTGCGCGGTCATATACCAGTTTTGCCATCCGGATTTCCTCCCAGCTTCATAACTCCAACGCCGCAAACAAGCTCCGAAGCCGGATCTTTACGGCCCCCAGATTCGAGATTTCATCAATTTTGATCTGGGTATAAATTTTCCCTTCCCGTTCGAGGATTGCGCGGATCTCATCAGTGGTGATCGCGTCCAGGCCGCAGCCAAAGCTGACCAACTGGATCAGGTTCCAGTTTTTCTCCCGGCACACCGCCTTCGCCGCGGCATACATCCGCGCATGATAGGTCCATTGGTTCAGCACATCTGTCCGGGACTTGGTTTCCCCTTCACTAAGGACATCCTCCGTAACCAGCGCAGCGCCGAATGACACGATCAGCTTGTCGATCCCATGGTTGACCTCCGGGTCCACATGATAGGGCCGCCCTGCCAGTACAATAACCGGACGTTTTTCCTCCTCAGCCTGCCGGATGATCTCCCGGCCCCGGGAGCGCACCTGCTCAAAATAAGTATTGTAGGCCTTCTGCGCGGCTTTAGCCGCCCGCCGCACTGCCTTTTCCTCGATTCGGGGGAAGTACTGCGACAGGATCACCGCTGCCTTTTTCACAAAGTCCCGAGGGCGATGCAGGCCGATAAAGTCCTTAATCAGCGGGGTCCGCCGCAAATCTTCCCCGCCCATATTCGCGCCGATCACCTCGGGGTAATAAGCAACTACCGGACAGTT
>CANSRB010000173.1 GCA_947649285.1 uncultured Clostridia bacterium | reverse complement strand
CGGATAGCTTTGCAAAAGATACCGTTTCAATTCCTCATCATAGGGGATGGGTTTCGCGCCATCGTTCGGGTCATCCTCTGCGGATTCCCCGTAAAAGTAAAAAGCCTGTCCCGGGGTTGTAACCTCCGCTGCAGGCTCAAACGTTAATCCGATTCTGTTCCCCGGCTCCATCCGGCCTATCGCGGTATCCACGCCGTAATAATCAATCGTGCCGCTGATCGTGACAGTAAAGCCGCTTTCCTGAACGATGGCTTCTGTCCCGCCCGTTAGATCTGCGTCCTGCGTAACAGGTGCGGTTTTTCGTTCGTCCATGATTATTCACCTGCTGTCTGACTTTTGGGTTTTCTTCCTCTTTTGCGTTCGGGCTTGTCGTCGCCCTCCTGCGGTACCTGCTCGTCCTCTGCGCTGCTGTTTTCCTCTGCCTGGCCGTTTACCTCCGCAAACTCATTGCCGCTCTCCTGCGATACCTGCTCGCCCTCTGCGCTGCTGTTTTCCTCTGCCTGGCCGTTTACCTCTGCAAACTCATTGCCGCTCTCCTGCGATACCTGCTCGCCCTCTGCGCTGCTGTTTTCCTCTGCCTGGCCGTTTACCTCTGCAAACTCATTGCCGCCCTCCTGCGGTACCTGCTCGTCCTCTGCGCTCTCGAATCCGGCGTATTCGTCCGGCAGAGGCGTTATTAAACCGATTGCAATGAGTTTGCTGGCCATGTTACAAGCAACAGCATCCGCCGGGATCGTTTCGCCAATCGAATAAAAACGATCAAAACGGCAGGGCTTCAAGGCTTTATACTTCATTTCATCGCCCCCTGTCCTAAATTAAGCCCCGGAAACACAATCTTTCAGGTAGATCGCCAGATCATCGCCTGTTTTCTTCATGTCATATGCACAAAGGGCTTCGATAAATTCAGAATGGGTGCCGCTTTCGCCAAGCCACTGGGAAAGCGCCATCGGCTGGCCGTTGCCCAGCATATCCCAGCTAAACGTATAACCGGCGGACGGTTCGTCAATCGCGGGCGCGTCCGGCGCATAAAGCAGCAGCATCCCTTTCGGGTCGCAAACATACTGCATATCAGCTGCCGCGCCGAACGGCGCTTTGTTGACGGTGGAAGTCAGGACTTTTACTTTCTGTACGCCGAACAGTTCCGCAAGCACTCTTTCGTTTACCATGGCCGGGTTTGCGGTCGTGCCGGTGTATTTAATGCGCTCCAGGATAATCGGGTTTTCTTTCAGCGCGTTAAACGCTTCAACGCCGATCCCGATTTTGTTCGGTCTGCGTCTGCCCTCGCGGTGAATCTCCGTCCGCAGGGTATCCACAAGCTTGATCGGGTCGCAGTTGTCATTGTCAAACTGCCAGAACTGGTTCGCTGTAGGCGTTGCCGCTACGCCAGCCCATTCCTGTCCCCATACGCCCGCCTTGAAATAATTCTCCGCAAACATAACATCCAGATGCAGCTTTGCCTGCTCAGTCAAAACGCGGACTTTCGCCTTGCGCGGGTCGATAACGCCCGGTGCGCCCGAACGCTCATAGTTAAGCTGCGAAATCTGGTCGATGCCGATGATCCCCTGATCCACCTTGCAGGAATAGGGATCCTCCGTATGCCCCATCACGATCGGCTGGACCTTTCCGAACGCGGGCTTGCGGCTCATATTGTCACGCGCCAGAGATGCCTTATCAAATTTGTAATAGTGCCCGGATGCAAGCTGCACCGGGACTACCGGGAACAGATCGGGAAAGGCAAAGTCCCCCTCCTCCTGAAAATAGGCCGTGGAAAGGTTCGTCAGATACAGATTCGGTTTCCACGCGCCGGTCGCGATGCTCTTTTGAATAGATGCCGTTGTAATCATGTTAAAAATCCCCCTTGTTTATATTTTGGTTTTACTTGATCTGTGCTTGTTTAGGTTGCGGGATCGATATAGCTGCCTTTGCAAATATCAATACTAAAAAAATCGCCTGCTTTTTTAGCTTCGCTTAAAGCAAAGCCAAACATAGAGCCGCCTTTTTTACTGGGAACAAGCGCCCCTGCGGTATGTGTAACCACAATATCCCCTGCTTTGATCGGTTCGCCTGCTTTTGCAAGGCCGGTATTTCTAATCTGTACGGTTACCTCATCCCCTGCTTCCACTGCTTCCGGGGTGTCCATAGCCAAAATGCCGATAACAGATGATCCGGCGCTAGTCAAAACGACGGCCCCGTCTTCGTCAAAACAAACCGCGCAGCCCGCGCCGTTAGCGATAGTTGCCCCCGCCTTTGCAGTAATGACGGAACTTTCATTGATCGTTGTACCGATATAATCCATAGTGTTTACTCCCTTCTTGGCTTAGTTGCCCTCAAATTCGGCTTTCAGTTCCGGGTTTTCGTCGCAGGCTTTTACGATAGACGCAGCGTAAGACAGCGCGGGGTCTGTTTTCCGCAGTTCTGCCGCTTTCGCTTCGATCTTGCCGCCGGCTGTTCCGTCCGCGCTGCGGGAAGTGCCGTATTCCTTGAAAATCCCCGACTGGTTCGCGACGGAAAGCATCCCATCGTAAGCCTGGATGACCGTGTTGTAGGCTTCCTCATTGCTCTTTTTGAGTTCATACAGCCGCTTTGCTTCTTCATCCGCCTTTTTGCCGATAATCGCGTATTTCTGGAACTCATGCTCCATTTTCTCAATCTCAAGGGATTTTTTAAGTTCCGCAATCTCGTCCAGTGCCTTTTTCACCTCTGGGTTCTCAGCAGCTTTGTGTACATCCTC
>CANSRB010000172.1 GCA_947649285.1 uncultured Clostridia bacterium | reverse complement strand
GGCAGGAAGCCTGGCACTCGCCGCAACCGCCTTTAGCAGCAGATTTTTTCAAATTTGCCTGATTCAGGGTTTTAATATGTTTCATTCTGGACACTCCTTTGCTGATTACTGATTCTAGTTTAACATAAAACGACTGAAAAATCAATAGAACTTTTATAAGGTAAGTGAATTGACAGTCGAAGAACAATCAATATTTAATCCGTTTTTGTTTTTTATTGACTCCCAATACCCCGCCAATAGCAGAGCCCGCCAAAATCCCAACTAATTTTGCAGTGAGCATACCAGCCGAAGTCAAATGGGAAAGAATCACTCCGCAAAGAAGCAGAATTAGAACCATGACCACTCCGCAAAGACCGCCGTAAAGCAAACCTTTTTCTCGAAGGAATCTTCCGCTTAGGTAACCAGCTGCCGAAGCCCCGCTCACCGTTGCAATCCACACTAAAATATCCAGCACGGTTAGAGGAAGATCCCACTTAGACATTAGGAATGCAAAGATCGACAGCATAACTGCCGTGATAATTTCTCCAATCCCAACACTGACTAACAGGGATTTTATGAGATGATGCAGGTAATTTCCGGTATTTTTACTTTTCTCCACACGAACGCCCCCTTCAATACATTACTCTAATATATTCAAGTGAGCCGCAGATTATACAAATTCTATTTACTTGGCGTATCATCATCGTGGACAGTTTCGTTTTGCTGAATTGCCCAGCGTTTGATCCGGATTTTGCTTCTATCGCCACCCGTTTCAATAACTACGGTATCTTCTTTGATGCTGACAACTAATCCGACAATGCCGCCAGCCGTTATCACTTCATCTCCAACCTGAATACTGTTCCGCATCCGCTGTGTTTCCTTATCCCGTTTACGCTGCGGACGGATTAAAACAAAATAGAAAACCAAAAAAAGCAGTGCCATCGGGAGAATTGTCGAAACAAGCATCCCCATTGTGGAAACCTCCTGCTGCCCTCCTGCTGTCATTGGTACAATGCTGGCCAAAACATTCATCATCATGTTAACATCCATTCTGCCATATTATGGCGATTATTTTATACAGTTCGGCAATTTAATAAAAGCCGTTTCATTTAATTATACGGATAACTGGAATAAAATTCATTACAATTCTGTAAATAATCAGCGTTTTTTTGCAACAGCTTCCCGCACTGCCTTTGCAATATGCCCTGCGGAAAGACCGTATTTTTTCAATAATTCCAGAGCTGGGCCGGAACAGCCAAATTCATCATTCATCCCGATTTTGACAATCCGAACCGGGCATTCCTCTGCACAAACATCGGCTACCGCGCTTCCGAAGCCGCCGATAACACTGTGTTCTTCCACCGTAACCAGCAGGCCGGTTTCTTCAGCCGCCTTGCGTATGATTTCACGATCAATGGGTTTAATGGTATGGATATTGATGACCCGTGCGTCAATCCCCTCTTTCTCCAGAGATGATGCCGCTTCCAATGCTTCCGCAACCATCATACCTGTCGCCAGGATCGTTACATCTTTTCCTTTGCGCAGTTCAATCCCTTTTCCCAATTCAAAATGGTAATCTAGACCTTCGTTGATAACCGGAACTGCCAAGCGTCCTAAGCGAACATAAACCGGGCCGTCAAAGTCTACAATTGCACGAATGGCAGCGCGCGCCTCTACGTCATCCGAAGGATTCAGTATCGTCATTCCCGGGATTGTCCGCATCAAAGCAATGTCTTCACAGCATTGATGGGAAGCGCCGTCTTCACCAACTGAAATTCCTGCATGGGTAGCGCAGATTTTTACCGGAAGATGCGGATAGCCGATCGAATTCCGGATGATTTCAAACGCCCGTCCGGCTGCAAACATCGCAAAAGAACTGGCAAAGACTTTCTTTCCGCTGGCGGCCAGGCCTGCTGCGATCCCCAGCATATTGCATTCTGCAATTCCGCAGTCAATAAAACGTTCCGGACAAGCGGCCTTAAACATTTTCGTCATGGTAGCCCCAGCCAGATCGGCATCCAATACAACTAAATCTGGATATTCCGGAGCCAGCTCTGCCAGCGTTTCGCCATAACTATTTCTTGTAGCAATTCTTTTTTCACTCATCTTATTTGCCCTCCAGTTCATTCAGAACAGCTTTCAGTTCCTGCATAGCCTGTTCATATTGTGCATCATTAGGCGCACTTCCGTGCCAAGCAACACTGTCCTCCATAAAGGAAACACCCTTGCCTTTAACCGTTTTTTGCACAATAACCGACGGTTTACCAGAAACAGCCTTCGCCTGCTGAAAAGCAGTGTCAATTGCATCAAAGTCGTGTCCATTGATGGAGACCACATTCCAACCAAAAGCTTCAAATTTATCTGCAACCGGTTCGGGGGAGCAAACTTCCGCTAAGGTACCATCAATTTGAAGGTTATTGTTATCAACTACAATGATAAGATTATCCAACTGATAATGGGCGGCAAACATGGCAGCTTCCCAAACCATCCCTTCTTCCAGTTCCCCATCTCCCAACATAGCATAAACCCGATAGGACTGTTTGGATAATTTTGCTGCAAGCGCCATTCCGCAGGCAGCGGAAATCCCCTGGCCCAAAGAACCGGTGCTCATATCAATGCCGGGAGTTTTTTTCATATCAGGATGCCCCTGAAGCATGGCGCCAACATGACGCAGGGAGAGCAGCTCCTCTACAGGGAAAAAGCCTCTTTCCGCCAATGCGGCGTACAGCGCAGGCGCACAATGCCCTTTCGAAAGGACAAAACGATCCCGTTCTTCCCATTTCGGATTTT
>CANSRB010000171.1 GCA_947649285.1 uncultured Clostridia bacterium | reverse complement strand
TAGCAGGCAGTACCCAAGCAGACTCTGATTTTATATTTCCCTTTGGGATACAGCGAGAATTGGGAGTAAAAAGTCGCAACCCCGTATACCTCCTGAAGCGGGACGGAAAGCCCTTCTGCGATGATCGTCTGCACTTCGATCGGCAGATACCCGTAAATTTCCTGCGCTTTGTGCAAAACCGGCATCAGCGCGCCTCTTTCATCCTTATGTTCAGCAATAACTTTCCGAAGCTCCGCTTCCTGTTCGGGAGTCCCGGAAAACGGAAGATTCCCCGTAGCTTTAGCCATGCCAAAACCTCCTTCATAACTGTTCCTATTGTTTCTTTGACAGGGTAAACGACCGTACGGCAAAGCCGAAAAACGGCGAAGTTTACATTTATCTGTCATTATACCATGAAATCTACTCAAAATCTAGGTATCCAAGTGTGAAAACTAATACCTTTTTTTTAGTTAGATTACACAAAATATATTGTTAATAATTTAACATATTGCGCTTTCCTTTTTTATACGATATAATAGGGGCAGCAGAAAAATTCCGATTTTTACAAAAATTTTCCTATTTTCTCTTTAGAAACCGGGAAAAGTAGAAAAATCATTTCCTGCCCTATTCTTTAATTACCACGGATACGCTCAAACGGAATGCTTCGTGAATTTGACGAAGCATTCCCAAATGTCAGGAGGATTGGTTATTATGACTGTCAACGATATCAAAAACATTTTGGACTGCGAACTGATTTCCGGCGAAGGGTACCTTCAGCTGGAAGTGCTCACCGCCTGCGGGTCAGATATGATGAGCGATGTGCTTGCCTATGTAAAGGACCAGTCCATCCTGCTGACCGGGCTGGTCAACTGCCAGGTCATCCGCACCGCGGAAATGATGGATATGATCTGTGTGGTTTTTGTCCGGGGAAAGAAACCGGACGAGGACATGATTCAGCTGGCTGAATCCCGCGGGATTGCGCTGATGTCCACCAGCCACCGAATGTTTACCGCCTGCGGGCTTTTATGGGAAAACGGACTGCGAGGAGGAAACAGCCTGTCATGAGTATTTTAAAACTGCATTATGAAATCGACGGGGAGGACTTTACCCGCGCGGGCGAAGCCTCCGCTTCGGTGAAAAAACGCCTCCGACAGTTAGGGGTCAAACCAGATGTGACGCGCAAAGTTTCCATCGCGCTTTATGAAGGGGAAATCAACATGGTCATTCATGCCCATGGCGGGGATATTGATGTGGAAATCTCCCCAGAAGCTGTCCGGATGGTGCTGGCTGACCGCGGCCCGGGAATCGAAAACATTGACCAAGCCATGAAAGAAGGGTGGTCCACCGCACCGGACGAAGTCCGTTCACTTGGCTTCGGGGCTGGGATGGGGTTACCCAATATGAAAAAAAATTCAGATGAAATGCAGATCGAAACGGTTCTTGGCAAAGGCACCACCGTCACGATGGCGGTTTACTTATAATAAGGTCTGTGCTCCTCTGACGGCCAGCCCGCACAGAAAACCCCGGTTGCACTCCGCATCCGGCCGCCGCAGGCTCCGAAAAGGCTCGCCTAGCCCTTTTGGAATGCTTGAATTATAACAGAAGTTTGGAGGGGATGATCCCATGAATACCTTTTTCCATTCGGTCCGGCTGGACCGGGAAAAATGCAAGGGGTGTATCAACTGTATTAAGCGCTGTCCGACCGAGGCGATCCGGGTCCGGGACGGCAAAGCGATGATTATTCCTGAACGCTGTATCGACTGCGGCGAGTGTATCCGCGTCTGTACCCATCATGCCAAAAAAGCGACCTACGACCATCTTGACGTCCTTCATCAGTATGAATACACCATCGCCCTGCCTGCCCCAGCGCTCTACGCACAGTTCAACCATCTGGAAGATGTGGAAATTGTGCTGAACGCCCTGCTTGAAATTGGGTTTGACGCCGTGTTCGAAGTGGCTAAGGCAGCCGAAATTGTTTCAGATGCCACCCGGCACTATATGGCACAGCCAGGGATTCCGAAGCCGATCATCAGTTCGGCCTGCCCGGCTGTTACCCGGCTGATCCGGGTCCGGTTCCCGAACCTGATTGACCAAATCCTTCCGCTGAATGCGCCAGTCGAAGTAGCTGCCCGGATTGCCCGAGAAGAAGCAGCCCAGAAAACCGGACTGTCTCCGGAAAAAATCGGGACAGTGTTTATCTCCCCTTGCCCCGCCAAGGTCACGGCTGCCAAAATGCCGCTTGGAAGCAGCCACAGCGAGGTTTCTGCGGTTGTCGCTATCAGCGATGTATATCCACGGCTGCTCAAAGCCATGCATACCGATGGAGAAACCTCTCCGCTGGCCGCCCCTCAGGCTGGAAAAATCGGCGTTTCCTGGGCCAGTAGCTCAGGCGAAGCCTCCGCCCTGCTCAATGACAATTATCTGGCGGCGGACGGAATCGAAAACGTGATCCGTGTGCTGGAAGACTTGGAAGATGAAAAGTTTGAGCATTTGGATTTTATAGAACTCAACGCCTGCAACGCCGGCTGTATCGGCGGCGTCCTGACGGTTGAAAATCCCTATATCGCTCGCACTAAGCTGAAACGGCTCCGGAAATACCTGCCGGTTTCTCTGAATCATGCCTCCTGCCCGGAGCAGAAACACCTGGAATGGGATGCCCCGCTGGAATATGCGCCTGTCATGAAGCTGGATGAAGACTTTGCCGCCGCAATGGAAAAAATGAGCGAAATGGAGCGGATTGAAGCCTCGCTTCCAGGGCTGGACTGTGGTTCCTGCGGTGCCCCGACCTGCCGGGCACTG
>CANSRB010000170.1 GCA_947649285.1 uncultured Clostridia bacterium | reverse complement strand
TGGAATCAGCAAATCTACGGTTCATAAAGATGTAACAGAGCGTCTTTCAAAAGTAAACCATGCACTTTTCTTAGAAGTTAAAAAGGTACTGGATCAAAATAAAAGTGAACGGCATATCCGTGGCGGAATTGCCACCCGGGAAAAATTCCGGAAATACCGTGAAAACACCCATCCCGATGCTGTCTAAAAAAGACTAAAAAAGCTGAGACCCTTTCGGGCCTCAGCTTTTTGGCTTCCCGCTTACAGAGCGGCAAGTGCTTCGTTAATTTTTCCGAGCAGTTCCTCCGCACGAGCCAGCTTTTCGCGCTCTTTGACGACCACCGCTTCCGGCGCTTTCGCTACAAACCCCGCGTTAGACAGCTTACCGGAAATCACGGCAATATCCTTTTCTGCCGCCGCTTTCTCACGGTTTAACCGCTCGCGTTCTTTTTCCTTATCAATCAGTTCATCCAGCGGCAGGAAAATCCGGGCGCTCTGAGTTGCTACCTGAACCGCACCGTCCACCTTCTGTTCCTCTGCAACATGAACTTCACTCGCCGAAGCCAGCTTCTCAAAAAAGGCCTTGGACGCCTCAAAAGCCGCTGTATAGGGCGTTTCAATATACACCGCCGCTTTTCGGGAAGGCGGCACGTTCATCTCCGCCCGGGTATTCCGAATCCCTTTGATCGCTTCCATAATCCGGGTAAATTCCCGTTCCTCCTGGGCGAAATCCAGCTCTGGACGGTATTCCGGCCATCCGGCAATCATGATGCTTTCGCAGTCGTTGGGCAGCGCCTGCCAGATTTCCTCCGTAATAAAGGGCATGAACGGATGGAGCAGCCGGATCGTCCCCGACATGACATAAACCAGTACCTTCTGTACATTCAATGAGGTTTCGCCGCCCGCCTGAAGCCGGGCCTTCGCCAGTTCAATATACCAATCGCAGAGAATATCCCAGATAAAGTCGTAAATTTTCTGCTCCGCCACACCCAGCTCGTATTTATCAAGATTCTCCGTGACCTCCCGCACCAAGCGGTTATACTGGGACAAAAGCCATTTGTCCTCTATCGCCAGTTCGTCCGGGAGAGAAACCTGGGTAATCTCCTCGGAAAGGTTCATCAAAATGAACCGGGTCGCGTTCCAAAGCTTATTGGCGAAATTGCGGGCCGCTTTGATTTTGTCATCCGAATACCGCATATCATTGCCCGGGCTGTTGCCGGAAACCAGAGCCAGCCGGAGCGCGTCCGCGCCATATTGGGAGATAACCTCCAGCGGGTCGATCCCGTTCCCCAGTGATTTGGACATCTTGCGTCCCTGGGAATCCCGTACCAGCCCATGGATAAAGACGGTATGGAAGGGGACTTCCCCGGTCTGTTCCAGCGCCGAGAAAATCATCCGGGCTACCCAGAAAAAGATGATATCGTACCCCGTTACCAGGGTATCGGTAGGGTAAAAATACTTCAGATCCTCGGTATCCGTCGGCCAGCCCAGGGTGGAGAAGGGCCACAGCGCCGAAGAGAACCAGGTGTCCAGGGTGTCCGGATCCTGGGTCAGGTGAGTACAGCCGCATTTCGGGCAGGCTTCGGGAGCCGATTTCGAAACCACCACTTCACCGCAGCCGTCGCAATAATAGGCCGGGATCCGGTGCCCCCACCACAGCTGGCGGGAAATGCACCAGTCCTTGATATTTTCCATCCAGTTATAGTAAATTTTATCAAAGCGCTCCGGGATGAAGCGGGTTTTCCCTTGGCGAACCGACTCAATTGCCGGCTTGGCCAGCGGTTCCATCTTGACGAACCACTGCTTGGAAACGCGAGGCTCGATCGTAGTATGGCAGCGGTAACAAGTGCCGACATTATGACTGTGCGGCTCGACCTTGACCAGGAACCCGCCGGCCTCCAGATCCGCCACGATTTTCCTGCGGGCCTCATACCGTTCCATCCCCGCATAAACGCCGCCGTTTTCGTTGATATGCGCGTCCTCCGTCAGGACGTTGATCATCGGCAGGGAATGTCGCAAGCCAACCTCGAAGTCGTTCGGGTCATGCGCCGGTGTGATCTTGACCACGCCGGTACCGAACTCCATATCGACATAATTATCCGCTACCACCGGGATTTCCCGGTTGCAGAGAGGCAGGATCAACATTTTCCCGACCAGCCCGGCATAGCGTTCGTCGTTCGGGTTGACAGCGACTGCCGTATCACCCAGCATAGTTTCCGGCCGGGTTGTCGCCAGCTCCAGATAGCCGCTCCTATCCGCAAAGGGGTAGCGCAGATGCCAGAAGCTGCCCTGCTGTTCCTCATATTCTACCTCCGCTTCCGAAATGGAGGTTTTGCAGTGGGGACACCAGTTGATAATCCGTTCCCCACGGTAAATCAGCCCCTTGTCATACAGCTTCTGGAAGACCTCGTTAACCGCTTCGGAACAGCCCTCATCCAGCGTAAAGCGCTCCCGGCTCCAGTCGCAGGAGGAGCCCAGCTTTTTCAGCTGGGAAACAATCCGTCCGCCATACTGTTTTTTCCATTCCCAAGCGCGCTCCAGAAAGCCTTCCCGGCCGATATCCTCTTTGCTCAGGCCCTCTTTCTTCATCGCCTCGACGATTTTGGCTTCCGTCGCGATCGAAGCGTGGTCGGTTCCCGGTACCCAAAGCGCCGCATAGCCCTGCATCCGCTTGGTCCGGATCAAAATGTCCTGGAGGGTTTCGTCCAGCGCATGGCCCATATGCAGCTGCCCCGTGATATTGGGGGGCGGGATCACGATGGTATAGGGTTTCTTTTCCGGGTCGCGCCCCGCTTTAAAATAGCCGCCCTCCATC
>CANSRB010000169.1 GCA_947649285.1 uncultured Clostridia bacterium | reverse complement strand
GATCATATTCAACCTCGCCGAAGCCATCCCGTTCGTAGTCAAAGTAACCTTGGGTATATACGTGCTCACCTTTGAAAAATTCGTCTTTGTCGAAATGGGTATACAGTACCGGCTTTCTCAAGTAGGCAAAGTCAAATACCGCAGAAGAAAAATCAGTTAGCACCAGATCGCTTTGTGCGTAGATATCCCGATAGCTGGTATCGATCCCATATACTTTCACTTCCTCTGGCAAATGGAACAGTTCAAGATGAGGCTGAATATTGGGATGAGGCATAAACCGGATTTCATATCCAAGTTTCCGGGCAGTTTCCAATAACCTTGGATGGCTCAATAAATCGCAATAGAACTCATAATATTCGCTGTTTGAGAATTTCTCACCCACATTCCAAAGTTTAGTACTGGGATTGATTCCGTCCATTAAATACATTCTCCAGGTCGGCATAATGGTAATACAGCGCTTTTCGTCATGATACAATCGGTCAAAGCGTGGCAATCCGGACAATAATATTTTCTGAGAAGGATAAAAATAATCCCCCTCAACAATAGAATCCCATTCACCTTGCGCTGATGTCACGAACAAATCGAAATCTTTATTATACCGGTTCAGCCAGCCGGAAAGATCATCCTTAATTACCCCATGCTGTAAAAAGACAAATTTATGCTTTGCCATCAAATCCCGATAAGGTTCAAAGAACCGCTGAAACGGATTGGCCGTAATAGCGTCCGCCTGAGAAGAAATATTCGCCTCGCAGAGCAGAAACAGAAGCTTATGCTTAAAGGAGAGATGATCCACAACTTTCCCAATCTTGGACATCCGCTCAAAATCAGGGCTGTCCTTGCTCAATACAAAATAGCTGTCGATCTCTTTGGCATGATGCTCGTTGAGATACCGGAAGAAAGCTTCGCCATTGTCGTCCGCCTTATTGATCCGGTCGGAAACCAGCCAGATCGGTTTCTTCACCAATGGCTTTAAAATGTGGTATGCCATCCGGGCTTTAAAAGCTTTCTGGTCGGAGGCTTTCTTGCTGTTCCGGAGTTCTTTTAAAAGGGCTTTTTCCCTTTCGATCTGCCCTTTCCGGCCGCAGCGCTGGATCTGCAGCGTCGAACCGCGAACGGACAGCATCCAGCCATCTTTACAATAATAAGAATTAGCCAGTGCTTTACCGATCGGAGAAAAACTTCCAAATCGCAGATCCCGCCTCAGCACCATCGATTCCCCAAATTTCAGAGCCAGTTGTATCTGATACCTCTCACAATAGACATCAAGCGGTATATTTACACAGAAGGCGATTCCACGGAAGATCAGCTCTTCGAAACGATATTCATTAATCGCTTCCCGTTCTATGACTTCACAAGGAAATAATTCATCATTGACTTTTACAAAAGGTTCGATTGCCGTGTCAAGTTGAACGCCGAACACTTTAGAAAAACCTTCAATTTTCAAAAATCCATTTTCAATTTGGATAAACTCAACCTTACTATACTGATCCGCAAACGATTTAAATTTAGTATTTCCAAAATGAACAATCACATTGGAATTTCTTGGAGTCAGTGTAGGCAAACAGCCATATTTTTTGCTGAGCATATAGCATTTATGTTCATCCCAGATCATTTTCTGTTCCAGAATATATTTGTCATCAAAGCAGCGTAATGTATCAAAAAGCCGCTGCTTATATTGTTCTATTTCCTCATGGTTTAGCGCTTCGTTCATGTCATAGATCTCACCGAAACGCCATTGTAAATCACAAAGCAATTCATATTGTAAAAATGCTGGCAAATAGCCAAAATAATTTTGATAAAATTCAACTGCCCAATCAATTAAATAGGTAAAATAATCAAAGTACCAGCCATGTTTCTTTTTGGCCGATTGAACTAAACTGGCTTCGCCATAGCTTCTGCGACGATACATATATTTACAGCCGGTTAATACGCCAAGCTTCATTTTATGAACGAGAACTGTCAACAGCATTTTCATATCCTCGCCACAGACCAAATGACTGTCAAAGTAGATTTCATTTTTCAGGTGATTGGCGAAAAAGCTGGCATTTACAAACATAATAGTAGATTGATAATCCCAAAAAAGATCTAAAACTCTACTTCCTTTTTTAAATTTTCCATTCTGCCAATGCCAGCCATACTGAGCGTCAAAAAACTCCAATGGAATGGTTACAACATCGGTTTCCTCTTCATGCTGGATAAAGAAATTGTAGACCCTGCTCAACACGTTTTTTGTGAACTTATCGTCCGAATCCATAAAGTTCAGGTACCGGCCCTCCGCATACTTTAACCCCTCATTCCGAGCAGAGGATACGCCGCCGTTTTCCTTATGAAGCACAACAATATTATCCGGATACAATTCCTGATACTCATCGCAGATCGCGCCGCTGCCGTCCGGAGAGCCATCGTCTACCAGGATCAGCTGCACATTTTCTTCAAATCCGATATCCTGTGCTAAAACGCTGTCTACAGCTTCCCGCAAAAACGGCTCCACATTATACACGGCCATCACGATTGAAAACTTATAAGGAAACCCAAATTCCTCCCGGTTCCGCTCCCGAAAATCCGCTTCCGGGAGCGAGTTTGCTGCAAGCTGTTCTGTCATTGTTACCCTTCTCCTCATCTCTTTTATTTTATAATGCCCTTCCATGTTTCCATTTGTATAACCGGCTGATCAGGGCAGCCGTCCCGAACGACCACCCTGTCGGATAGGGAACCAGCCTGGCGATCAACCGCCCTGCCAGTCCCAGATTCGTCCGCTTCCCGGCGGATTTGTGCGTCCTTGCGAATACCGACATTTCCTCAA
>CANSRB010000168.1 GCA_947649285.1 uncultured Clostridia bacterium | reverse complement strand
TGACGTTCCGAGAATAGAAATACTCGAATCGGGAGTATCATAATACTGGGTAAAAACATCCGAGGGAAAGAATGGGGTGCGATAGTTAGATGAACCTACAAGACTGTTATAACACTTACAGAATCAGTACTTGAAGATGAAGGTATGCACATCTTTGAATGGTGGGGCGGTGAATATCGTCCATTAGCTGAACTTATTGCAGAAATGGACGACGTAAAGCGGAAAAACAAATAGACAAATCCCGATTTATTGGGCAGTCATCTACCAGTGAATGGCTGCCCACTTTGGATATTTTAACGAATGATTTGGTGAAGCTGCTTTCAGCAACACCAATCTGAAAATGAAGTTCCCCAAAGACGGTTACATCACTTTCTCGAATTCGACCTTCAGGCGCTTGATAATCCGTTTTTCCAACCGGGAAATATACGATTGAGAGATACCGATCTGGTCGGCGACTTCCTTTTGAGTTTGTTCCTTTCCCCCATTCAGCCCGAACCGCAATTCCATAATCAGCCGTTCACGAGGATCCAATTTCTCCACACAGGCGCGGAGAAGCTCCCGTTCCACTTCATTTTCAATATCTTTATTCACGGTGTCGGATTCCGTTCCCAAAAGGTCGGAAAGCAACAGTTCATTCCCGTCCCAATCCACATTCAGCGGCTCGTCAATCGAAATATCGTTGCGGTAAAGGGTATTTTTTCGAAGGAACATTAAAATCTCATTCTCAATGCACCGGGAAGCATAAGTCGCTAGTTTGATATTTTTGCTGGGGGCAAAGGTGTTGACCGCCTTAATCAGCCCAATAGTACCGATTGAGATCAGGTCCTCAATGCCAATCCCGGTCGATTCAAACTTTTTGGCAATGTAAACCACCAGCCTCAGGTTATGTACCACCAGGATATCCCGCGCATCAGACTCGTTATTTTCCAGCTTATGAAAAATAATCTGTTCTTCTTCCCGGCTCAGCGGCGGAGGAAGCGTTTCCGACCCATTGATATAATGAACGGGATTACTGAAATGCCTGGAAACAAACAGCCGAATCAGCCGGGTATGAAGAACAAATAAAAAATCCTTCCACTTTTTCAGGAACAGGGTGAGCACAGATATCCATCCTTTCAAAGATAATTTGGTCTAAGAACCTGTATGTATATTATAATTGCAGATTCTAAATCAGCGCGGTGGGTAAAACCGCTTGAAAATGCCCATCCGATAAGGGCTGAGTCGTTACGGCAATCATCGCCTGCCGGGAGATCCGGTCCACCTGGACATCCTCCGGCCGGAATGCGGGCAGGCTTCCTCTGCCGTTCACCGCCTGGACAGGGATCATGCGGAAAGCAGGCAGCGCCTTCCAATCCGGCAGTGGATCCTTCTCTGAAAAATCCGTAAAAAAACGCTGCGCCCCCTCGGGAAGGATCCCCTGCACCGCATCATACTCACAGACGATGACAGGCAGCCCGGAAAACAGGTCGCACAGTTTGTTCCCGCTGTCCGCAAGGCCCGTCAGACGTACCTGTTTGTCCCCCAAGCTAAGAACGACTTCCCGGAGTTCCTCCAGCCGGTTTCTCCGGTTCAATAAGCTGCTGAATAAGGAAATCACCAAATAGGCCGCAACCGTAGAAACGGCCAGCGTCAATGCGGAGATATTGAAATAAGCCACCCCGTTTTTATACTGCATCCCGCGCGGAGCCGCAAACATCCACAAAGCGGCCATAAATCCGGCAAAGACAAAATTCACCGCAAAAAAACAGAGCCCGTCTTTCCATACTCTTTGGGGATGCCGGAGGTCTAAAAAAACTACTGCCACCAAGCTGATCCCCATTCCCAATTTAACCAGGACGAGCTCTAATGCAGAAACTTCCCATAAAATAAGCAGCGAATAGGTTCCGCCCATCAGCGTTCCCAATAAAACCCGCCATTTTTTCAAGCGCAGATTCATCAGCTTTTGTGTGGCAAGCAGCAAAAAATAAGTCACAAAAAGATTGATCAGGATCAAAATATCCAGATAGATCGTCGTTGTCATCTGCATTCCCCCAGTACCTCTATTGTACGTCCAAGCCGGTAAAAAAATGCTCGCTTTTGCCCGGAAAAATGGGAGGGTCTATCTCCTGTATTAGCGCAGAATGTTTTCCAGAAGGGAATAAGGGCAGAGCCGCACAAAAAAAGAAGAATTTCTCAAAAGAAATTCTTCTTGCACAGTATGAAAGCCGCATTTTAAACGCTGCACAGGAAACGTAAAACCATCCTGCTATCTAAAAGTATAGGGATTTATTAAAGCTGCTCTGCTCATCTTTTCTATTAACACGATATCCGCCCAATCTTTTTCCCTGCCAAGTTTCTTTTTCATCTGTATAAGTCCGTCTGCGCACACAACGGGGACACCGCTGATCGTTTCCACCGCACCCTCTATCCAATTTTCATAGATCTCGATACTTTCAGAATACGAGATCTTTCTGGTTCCGTCTTCACAAAGCGAAACGGCATAACCCTGCTGTTCCAACCTGTCTGCCAAGAATGTACTGCATCCCAGATCAATGTCCTGTGTTCGAGGACGGAACCCATGTAAAACCATAGCGGCGCCGGCAACTACCCAATATTCCTTTTTAGGAAAAGGAATCTCCTGAAGCCGTTGAATCAAAGAATATCGATCAAACATATGGACTAAGCACCTCCGCATTTCGATTATTTCTATTTCAGACAGGAGTCCACCTTCTGCAAATAAAAGACCGGGAGCAGCCGTCACTGCTCCCGGTCTTTCTAAAAATTCAAATCGTTTTGGAAGGCAGGATCCCGTTCAGTTCTGGTTGGACTGC
>CANSRB010000167.1 GCA_947649285.1 uncultured Clostridia bacterium | reverse complement strand
AGTCCCGTCCGGAGGGGCGGAACGGTACCGGGAAAAGCTTTCAATAGTCCGTTCCAGGGCGCGGCGCTGACATTTCAGCAGCCGGATTTCCTCTTCGGTCTGACGCTGCTTTTCCCGCAGAGCGGCTTCGATTTGGGCCAGATCCCGCTGTTCCAGCTGGTGCCGTATCTCTTTCAGCGAAATGCCCAGGCTTTTCATGTATTGGATAATATCCAGCAGCGCGCTTTGCTCAATATTGTAGTAACGGTATCCGTTTTCTCCCCGGTGATTGGGGGAGAATAGGCCGATCCGGTCATAGAGCCGGAGGGTCTGTTCTGAAAGATGGTTTAACCTCGCCATCTGCCCGATGGTCAATAACTGCATTCCGATCACCGCCCTTCCAACATTATACCAAATATAACCTTTGGGCGCAAGATTCAGCCCGAAACCGGCGTTGGAAATTTCCCCATTATTTGCTGCTGTATGCCCTTTTTCGAGGGATTTTTGAGGAGAAAAACCGTCTTTTCTGCAAAATTCTCTTGCAAATTTTGCAGAAGGGATTATAATTATAAACAACGATTTAAATGGATAAAAGAATCGGCAAACCGAAGAAAGGACGTACTGCATCTGCTGCAATACGATGGAACAGGCGATGTTTTTTCAACAGGAAATCGAAACCATGCCCCGTTCCCGTCTGGAGGAACTCCAGCTGGAACGGCTGAAGTGGAGTGTGGATTTTTGTATCCGCAATGTCCCGTTTTATACCAAACGGCTGGGGGAGGCCGGTGTGACGGCGGAAAAGATCAAATCTTTGTCTGACATTCAATATATCCCCTATACGACCAAGGACGATATCCGGGATCAGTATCCGTTTGGGCTGTTTGGGCGTCCCCGTAAGGAGATCGTGCGGGTACACGCCTCCAGCGGTACGACCGGCAAGCCGACCGTGGTGGGTTATACCCGGGGAGATCTGGACTTATGGTCCGATTGTGTGGCGCGGCTCTGCGCAGCGGTCGGCGTGACCGACGAGGACATGATTCTGATCGCCTTTGGGTATGGTTTATTCACTGGGGCGCTCGGGCTGCATTATGGGCTGGAAAAGCTGGGAGCGGCGATCGTTCCGGCCTCCAGCGGGAATACCAAAAAGCAGATCATGCTGCTCAAGGATTTCGGGGTAACTAGATTGGTCAGCACACCCTCTTATGCGCTGTATATGAGCGAAGTGGCTCGGGAAATGGGGGTTTCCAACGACGAGCTCGCCCTGCGGATCGGCCTGTTCGGTTCGGAGGGCTGTACGGAGGAGATGCGGCTCCAGGTGGAAAAGGGCTTCGATCTTTTTGCGACGGATAATTATGGAATGTCCGAGCTGATGGGCCCCGGGGTGTCCGGAGAATGCCATTTGAGGCAGGGGCTGCATATCAATGAGGATCATTTCCTGGCGGAGATTATTGACCCGACAACCGGGGAGGTGCGCGAGCCGGGGGCTTCCGGCGAGCTGGTCATGACAACGCTGACCCGCGAGGGCTTCCCGATGCTCCGTTACCGCACCAAGGATATTACCCGGCTGAATCTGGAGCCCTGTGCCTGCGGGCGTACCTTTGCCCGGATGGATAAGACGACCGGCCGTACAGACGATATGCTGAAAATCCGGGGCGTCAATGTATTCCCATCCCAGATCGAAAGCGAGCTGGTCAGCATGGAGAACATTGGGCCGCATTATCAACTGGTTGTCCGGCGGGAAGGCTTTATGGATACGCTGGAGGTACAGGTTGAACTGACGGATGCTTCCTTGCTGGAGGATTACGGTGCGCTGGAACGTCAGCAGCGTTCAGTGAAGGCAAATCTGAATACGGTATTGGGCATTGACTGCAAGGTTTCGCTGATCGAGCCGAAATCCCTGGAACGTTTTCAGGGGAAAGCGAAACGGATTATTGACCTGCGGAATCAAAAATCGTAAAATAGAGAGGTCATATAATTAACACATTTGAAAAAACGCAATTTGCGTTTTTTCAGCCGGCGGGCTATGCCCGCCGGCTGTGTGCTCCGCACGCCTATGTTGATTATGAAGTCCGAATTAAGGCCGCTTCTGCGGCCTCCTGCGGCGGTTCTCCGCCGCAGGCATCAAAAGAATCATTTTGATTCTTTTGATGTGTTTCAACTATAACAGGGAAGGAGACTTGATTTTTTGAAAACATTGTTATTAGGGAACGCGGCGGTTGCCCGCGGATTATACGAGGCCGGGTGCGGGGCGGTTTCCAGCTATCCGGGGACTCCCAGTACCGAGATTACCGAGGAAGCGGCCAGGTTTGAGGAAATTTACTGCGAATGGGCGCCGAATGAAAAGGTCGCGATGGAGGTAGCGCTGGGGGCCTCCATCGGCGGGACGCGGTCGTTCTGCGCGATGAAGCACGTTGGCTTAAACGTAGCGGCGGATCCGCTTTTTACGGCGTCTTATACCGGGGTTTCCGCCGGTATGGTCATTGCCGTTGCCGACGACCCGGGGATGCATTCCTCCCAGAACGAGCAGGATTCCCGTCATTATGCCATGGCTTCCAAGCTGCCGATGCTGGAACCCGCGGATTCCGCGGAGTGCAAAGCCTTTACCAAGCTGGCGTTTGAACTCTCGGAACGGTTTGACACTCCGGTACTGCTCCGGCTGTCGACCCGGGTATCCCACTCCCAGAGTATTGTCGAGCTTGCTGAACGGGAAGAACCGGCCCCCGTTCCTTATCAGAAAAATGCGCCGAAATATGTAATGATGCCGGGCTTTGCCAAGAAAAAGCATATTGTCGTTGA
This sequence comes from uncultured Clostridia bacterium, assembly GCA_947649285.1. Taxonomy (GTDB): domain Bacteria; phylum Bacillota; class Clostridia; order Oscillospirales; family Ruminococcaceae; genus Paludihabitans. Next base: position 58 of record CANSRB010000167.1, on the reverse strand, counting down.
GGAACGCACCCGCAAACTGGCAGAATATGCGGATACGGCCCCGATTAACGAGGAAATC
>CANSRB010000166.1 GCA_947649285.1 uncultured Clostridia bacterium | reverse complement strand
GTTGCTGATCTGGATATCAATGGAAGTACCCTTGTTGACCCGGGTATCCGGATCCTCACTTTGAAAAACAATCGTACCCTTCGTCTCGTTGCTGTTGACGGATTCCACCTTTCCAACCCGAAGGCCGCTGTTGCTCAGCAGGCCGCGTGCTTCCACCTCGGTGCGTCCCAGCAAATTGGGGACAATCGACGGCATATCCGGAGCACCCATGCTGACATACAAAATAATCCGGTCGCCTTTTTTCAGCTCTGCGCCCGCCTCTGGATCCGACATGATAACATTCCCTGCCGGGATTTCATCATCGGTTTTCTTGTTGGTTTCCACCACAAGCCCCATATGCTCCAGCTTGCTCTTCGCGGTAGAAAGCAGCTCGTTTTCCAGCTCCGGCACGACAATCGCTTTTAATCCAGAGCTGATCGTCACCTGGACTTCCGTATCCACCCGCACCGTGGTGCCGGCATCCGGGCTCATCTCAATGATGACATTCGCGCCGTATTCATTGGAAGCTTCGGTCGCTGCTTTCACGATCTTCACATCCGGCATTTTCTGCTGTGCTTCTTCCACCGTCATCCCGACCAGGTTCAGCAGCACCACATCCCCAGGGCGGTTATCCAGCGCTTTAAAGAAAAAATACAGGGCGACGATCGCCAAAATAACACAGGCCGCTGTAACCCCGGCCAGGATATTCATGGTATAAGAGGTCTTTTTCTTGGCCACTGCGCCGCCTCCTTCGTTCCGTTTTTCCGGCTGTCGCCGGGTCCGGTTGTCAATCTTGCTGAAATATTTCGTGCTTCCGTCCGTATTCAAATACCGATATTCAAATACGACATCGGGGTTATGCTTAAACTCGTCAATATCCCGCAGCATCTCCGCCGCTGTCAGATAACGCAACTGCGGATCCTTCTGCATGGCACGGAGGACAATCTCCTCCAACCCAATCGGGATCTCCGGGTTCAGCGAAGTGGGACGCCGGGGTTCAATCTGCATCTGCTTGATCGCAATGCTGACCGGTGTATCCCCGTCAAAAGGGACCTGCCCCGTCAGCATTTCATACATCATCACGCCGACCGCGTAGATATCGGTCTTTTCATCCGTGGCCTCTCCTCTGGCCTGTTCGGGCGAGATATAATGCACGCTGCCGATCGCTTTGTCCGACATGGTCTTCCCGGTTTCCCGGGCAAAACGTGCGATCCCGAAATCCATCACCTTGATCGTGCCGTTTTCCAGCAGCATCACGTTCTGCGGCTTGATATCCCGGTGAACGATCCCGTTGTCATGCGCGTGCTGAAGGGCGCGGAGGATCTGGATCGTAAAATGGATACATTCCTTCCAACGGACCACCTTCTGCTGTTCAATATATTCCTTGAGGGTAATCCCGTCGATATATTCCATGACAATATACTGGATATGGTCATCGAAATTGACGTCCAGCACCCGGACGATATTCGGATGGGAAAGCAGAGCGATCGCCTTGCTTTCGTTCCGGAAACGGCGCTTGAAATCCTCGCTTTGGAGGTATTCATCCTTGAGGATCTTGACCGCGACATAGCGGCGCTCCAGCAGATCCCAGGCTTTGAACACAACTGCCATTCCGCCGAACCCGATCAATTCCTGGATTTCATATCTGCCTTCCAGCTTTCTGCCAATATATTTATCCACTTACAATCCTCCTATTCGATCACCGCAACCGTGATATTATCTGTCCCGCCGGCTTCGTTCGCCATCGCAACCAGCCTGCTGCACACTACAGGCGCATGATCGTCTCCCAAGACAGCAGCAATCGCCTCATCGGTTACCATATTTGTCAGCCCATCCGAGCAAAGCAGAAGCTTTTCCCCCGGATGAAGCGGCATTTCCAGATAATCGATATCCACAATCAGGCTGACCCCAACCGCCCGGGTAATCATATTCCGGTTGGGATGGGTTTTCATCTCAGTCTGGGAAATTTTCCCCTGTTCCATCAGCTCCTGCACCAGCGAATGGTCGCGGGTGAGCTGCTGGAGCCGGCCGCCGGACCAATAATAGACCCGGCTGTCCCCTACATGGGCAATATAGGCCGTCTGCCCGGAAACAATCGCCAGGACAGCCGTCGTCCCCATCCCTTTGCAGCCCGGCTCGGTGTTGGATTTTTTGAATACGTCCAGATTGGCTTCCGAAACCGCCGTCACCACCAGGTCCCGAATCTGATCGGACGGCATCTCGCCCACCCGCTCCTCAATCAGGCGGGAGGAAATGATGCTGCACGCCATGTCCGACGCGATATGCCCGCCGCTTTGGCCGCCCATCCCGTCGCAGACAATGGCAAAGCCGGCCTGATCGCTGAATTTATGGGTATAAAAGACATCCTGGTTCGCTTCGCGCGTCCGTCCAATGTCTGTCATTCCGTAAAAATGCAAGAACTATTCCTCCTCGTTGATGGTTTCCCGCCTAAGCTGCCCGCAGGCGGCGCTGATATCCGACCCCAGCGTCCGCCGGACCGTGGTGTTGATCCCTTTTTTCAGCAGCAGCGCCTGGAAATCCGCCACCTGCTTTTTCCCAGATTTGCGGTAATCCGTTTCCCGGATTTCATTGACCGGGATCAGATTGACATGGCAGAGCATCCCTTTCAGCCGTGCGGCCAGCTCAAGCGCGGCCTCCTCGGAATCGTTGAAGCCGCGGATCAGCGCATATTCAAAGGAAACCCGCCTGCCGGTTTTTTCCGTGTAATACCGGCAGGCCTCCAGCAGCTCCTCCATTGGCCAGCGGAGCGAAACCGGCATCGTCTGGTTCCGGATCCGGTCGTTCGGCGCGTGGAGTGAAACCGAAAGGGTCAATCCAAGCCGCTTCTCCGCCAGGTCATAGATCCGATCGACCAGGCCG
>CANSRB010000165.1 GCA_947649285.1 uncultured Clostridia bacterium | reverse complement strand
CTTTACCGCCGGTATTTCCCTCTGCATAAAGAAGAAAACCGCCGGTATTTCCTCAACTTTGAAGGGGTGGATTCCTGTCATTATGTCTATGTCAACGGAGAGTTCGTAGGATACAGCCAGGTTTCCCATTCCTCCAGCGAATACGAAGTAACCCATCTGGTGCAGGACGGTGAAAACGAACTGACCGTCGTCGTGCTGAAATGGTGCGACGGAACCTATGTGGAAGACCAGGACAAGCTCCGGATGTCCGGGATTTTCCGGGATGTATTCCTGCTGACCCGGCCTCAGGAATTCATCTTCGATTATCAGGTCAAAACCCTAGTCGGGGAGGAATCCGCGACTGTGGCCGTCCTCTTTACGGAGGAGGGCTCCAACCTGCTCAAGCGGGTCGTCCTGACCGCGCCGGATGGCCGGGAACTCCACGCCCTGGAAACCACCGCCTCCAGCGTCAGTTTCGAAGTAGAGAACCCCCTCCTTTGGAACGCGGAAAACCCGGTGCTCTACGGCCTGGAAATCACTGCTCCGGACGAAGTGATTCTGGAAAAAGTCGGGATCCGGGAAATCCACATTGAAAACCGGGTCGTCAAGGTCAACGGGCAGGCCGTGAAGTTCAAGGGCGTCAACCGGCATGACAGCTACTGCGATACCGGCTATGTGGCTTCTTTGGAGCAGATCACCCAGGATCTCCGCACCATGAAGGAGCACAATATTAATGCCATCCGGACCTCCCACTACCCGAACCGTCCGGAATTCTACAAGCTCTGCGACGAGTACGGCTTCTATGTCATCGACGAAGGCGATGTGGAAGCCCATGGAACCGTCAGCTCCCAGGGCACTTACGACCATGACTATTACGCCCTGATCGCGGACAACCCCGACTGGACACTGACCATCGCCGACCGCGCGGAACGCCTGGTTTCACGGGATAGAAACCGGCCCTGCGTGGTGTTCTGGTCGCTGGGGAATGAGAGCGGGTTCGGCTGCTGCTTCAAGGAGGCCATCAAGCGGGTGCGTGCGCTGGACAATTCTCGTTTGATCCACTATGAATCCATGGTCATCCCCAAGGAATTGGAGGAAAAAGGGACGGAAACCTTCGAAGGGATCGACGTATTCAGCACCATGTACCCCTCCTTTGAGTGGATCCAGCGCTATATGGATCGGGAAAACGAAACCCGGCCGCTGGTCCTCTGCGAATTTGCACACGCCATGGGGAACGGCCCCGGCAGCTTAAAGGAATATTACGATCTGTTCTATCATCACGATAATTTCTGCGGCGGCTTCGTCTGGGAATGGTGCGACCATTCCGTACTGCTCGGCCAGGCGGAAAACGGGGAAAAAAAATACGGCTACGGCGGGGATTTCGGGGAATTCCCGCATGATTCCAATTTCTGTATGGACGGCCTGGTCTATCCGGACCGCCGCCCGCATACCGGGTTAAAAGAACTAAAAAATGCTGCACGCCCGGCGCACCTTTCCTATGAAAACGGCGTCCTCCACCTCGAAAACAAGCTGGATTTCACGGACTTAAGCAACCTGCTTTATCTGTGCTGGCAGCTGAAACAGGACGGGGAACTACTCGCCTCCGGACAACTGGAACCACCGTCTGTCCCGCCGCACAGGACTGCTTCACTGGAGCTCCCGCTTCCCTCCTATAGCGGAAGCCGGGTTTATCTGACGGTAGAAATGCGGCAGAAGGAAGCCAAACCTCTGACCCCGGCCGGCCATCTGTTGGGAATCGAGCAGTTCTGCCTTTCCTCACAGGCCGAAGCAATCCTGCTGCCAAAAGGGAATCTCCCGATTGCGGTTTCGGAAACCGAACGTTTTATCGCGCTGTCCGGCGGGGATTTCATGTACTGCTTTAATAAGGAAACCGGATGCTTCGACCAGATGACCTTCGGCGGACAATCCCTGCTAGAGCGCCCAATGGAGTATAACCTCTACCGCGCCCCGCTGGACAATGATATGTACATCAAAAAGGCTTGGCAGCAGCATGGGATCGACCGGATCCTTCCTCCGTATACCTACCAGACTACCTTTTCCCAGTCGGAAGACGGCGTGGTCATCACCTGCCCGCTTTCACTTCAATCCGTACTGCTGGCCAACATTGCCGAAGTGGAATCGGTCTGGACGGTTTCCACTTCCGGCGCAATAACTGCTGAACTCAAGGTAAAAATCCGGGAAACCGCCCCCTATCTGCCACGGTTTGGCCTGCGCTTCTTCCTGAACCCGGAATTGAAGCACTGCACCTATTTCGGTTATGGCCCGCAGGAAAGCTATATCGACAAGCATCTGGGTTCGGTGATCGACCGGCATTCCGCCTTTGTTTCCGAAATGCACGAGGATTATATCCGCCCGCAGGAAAACGGGTCGCATTTCGGTACGGAAACCGTCGCCCTGGCTTCCCCGGAGCTGGCGCTGACGGCTTGCGCTGAAACCCCGTTCAGCTTCAGCGCGTCGGAATATACCCGCGAAGAGCTGGAGAAAAAAGCGCATAACTGGGAATTGGAAAAATCCGGCTGTACCGTCCTTTCCCTGGATTACAAGATGAGCGGCGTCGGCTCCAACAGCTGCGGCCCGGAACTCCCGGAGGAATACCGGCTGAAAGAAAAAGCCTTCACCTGGAAATTCCATCTGATTCCGGAAACCCGCTGATTCCGGATAAAAATCCCCCGTATCAAAGGGGTAAGACTGCATGAAGGATGCCCGAAGAAATTGAAATTTCTTCGGGCATTTTTCTGTGCGGATGGTAGACTTCTTCCTCTTTTACTGATATACTTTATTCTGTAAAAGCGTGTGATAAACTGGAATTTATAGATAAATCCAATATCTGCGCATGATGTGACAACCTTCGGCATCGTTATAT
>CANSRB010000164.1 GCA_947649285.1 uncultured Clostridia bacterium | reverse complement strand
TGAAAAAAAATACCGGAAGCGCTGACCTCCTTCCGCACGGAAAAAGCTTCCGGATTTAAATGAGTGTATGCACACTCGGCCCTATCGTCTGAAACAGCCCCTGTCCGGGGGCTGTTTTTTAATCGGATTTTCTTCTCAATTGGTGAGCCAATACTCCCGGCCATCCCTGGTACGCTCCATAAACCCATATGAAATCAGGTATCGCCGGATCGTCATATAATCGGCATAAATCGGTTTGAGAATTTCATTGACTTCCTGTTCGCTGTATTTTTTTCCAGGCTCAAATTGCTCAGCTATTTTTCCAAGGATCACCACCTTTTTCTTTTCTTTGGACGAAAAAGATTTTAAGACAAGAGGTTGGGTACTGGAAAAAAAGGTTTCAATAATGTACTGCTTTTCACTCTCTGTGATCAGGTAGCGATCATCCACACAAACCGCATGGTTGTGAATCGGGATCATCTGTTCCGAAGCTGTTGGCTCATTCTCAAACGCCAATTCATACATAGCCAAATAAAATTTAGCCTGTTTCGCCTTTTCCCGAAACGTAAAGCGCTGCCTGCGGATGGTAGCTTCTGTTACATGAAGTTTTTTTGCCATATCCTTATCCGGCATTTTGGAGTAGAACATCGCAAATAAATCTTTCTGATTTGGGGTCAAGGTATTATACTTGGACTCTGAACCGAGCAGCTGTGTCAAATTGCCGCCATGAGTCTGGCTGATATGCTTCATGACCGCAGGTTCAGCCAGAAAGAAACCTCCCTCCATTTGAAACACCTGACCGGCATGAAATACCTGCCCGCAATGATTGCAGATGTACGCATCCTGCCCTTTGTCATACTGATACCCTTTTTTCATTTCATCAAGCTTCATTTTTCCATAGTCCATCATTTCCCTCCTTTTTAATAAACATATTATACTTTCGTTTATGTTTTTTGTCAACATTAAAAATATAAATTTCAACCATTGGATACCGATTCTTTTATTGAGCCTTTCGCTGCCAAGCCCAACTGGGGACAAAAAAGCCATGTACGGGAATTTCCGCACATGGCTTTTGATTCATTTTGTCCAATACGGTTTTTCTAAAGAGCTGCCAATCTCTGGAAGGCAGGGCCTGGATCAATCCGGCAGCCGGAACAAACGGTTTGCGTTCCGGCGGGCCTGGTCGATCATCTCCTGCGGGGAAACGCTTTTAATCCGCGCCATGGCCTCTGCGGTATAAGCGATCAGATCCGAGGTACAGCGCTTCCCGCGGAAAGGCTCCGGCGCCATATAAGGGCAGTCCGTTTCCAGCAGCAGTCGGTCGATCGGAACCGCTTCAACCGCTCCCAGCGCACGGCGGGCGTTTTTGAAGGTCAGCACCCCGGTAAACCCAAGATAAAGCCCCAGCCTGACCGCCTCTTTCGCGGATTCCGCCGAACCGCTGAAACAATGCAGCACCCCTTCCGGCCGGTATTCCCGCAGTAAAGCGAAGGTATCCTCCATCGCGTCCCGGGAATGGATAATCACCGGCAGCCGCTTCCTGACTGCCAGCTTGAGCTGCGCTTCGAAAACCTCCTGCTGCACCTCCCGGGAAGGGGTATCATAGTGGTAATCCAGCCCGATTTCCCCGATTGCTACGACCTTTTCCCGATCCAGCAGGGCGGAGATCCCCTCCAGCCAGTCCCCGGAAACCTCGGCCGCCATTTCGGGATGAACCCCGGCAGCAGCGTAAAAGAACGGGTACTGCTCTGCCAGCGCAGCAGAACGGAAGCTGGTTTCGATATCGCATCCGACATTCAGGACGCGGCAGACCCCCCGTTCCGGCAGGGAGGAAAGAAGCCGGTCACGATCCTCCTGATAGGCGGCGTCATCATAATGCGCGTGAGAATCGAAAATGCCATTCAGCATAGGAACCCTTCTTTCTGTAAAAATCAGTGGATTTTCGCGCCGTTCGGGACGCTGCTGTCCAAAAAGATCACGCTGGCCGCGCCGTCCGGCAGATCCGCCGCCAGCAGCATCCCGTTGGACTCAACCCCGCGCAGTTTGGCAGGTTTCAGATTCCCGACCACGACGATCTTTTTCCCGACCAGATCCGCTTCGCTGTACCAAGCGGCAATCCCGGATACAATCTGGCGCCCGCCTTCCCCGTCATCTAACTGGAGCTTCAGCAGCTTGTCGGATTTCGGCACCTTTTCACAGGAAAGGATCTCTGCCGCCTGGAGAGTCACCTTAGCAAAATCCTCAATCCCGATTTTAGCGGCAGAAACGGTTCCCTCCGGTACGGCCGGCTGAGAGGCTTTGGCGGCTTTTTCCTTTTCTGCGGCAAAGGCTTTCAATTCAGCAAGCTTTTTCTTCTCGTCCAGCCGGGCAAACAGCGCTTCAGGCTGCCCGACCTCGGTGATGCCGTTTTCCCCGAAGGAATCCAAGCTGTCCAGCGAGATTACGCGGGTATTGATCTGGGTAAAAATCTTCTGCGCTGTTTCCGGCATAAAGGGCTGGAGCAGAACGGCGATCTGACGGATGGCCTCGATCAAATGGAACAGGACGGTTTTCAGCCGCGGAATGCTGCTTTCCTCCTTGGCCAGCACCCAGGGAGCCGTTTCATCGATATATTTATTCGCGCGGCGGGCCAGATCCATCAAGGTATCCAGCGCATCCGCTACCCGCATCCCATCCATCCGGAGCAGATAGTCCGATTTTGTTTTCCGGCAGCAATGGATCAGATCCTGATCCACCTCTTCCGTCACGCCGGGATTTTCCAGCTTCCCGCCAAAATATTTATGGCACATGGTAACCGTCCGGTTCACCAGGTTCCCCAGCGTATTCGCCAGGTCGGAATTATACCGGGCGATAACGGTTTCATACGTAATCGCGCCGTCCTGGAGATACGGCATTTCGGACAGCATATAATACCGCACGGCGTCCAC
>CANSRB010000163.1 GCA_947649285.1 uncultured Clostridia bacterium | reverse complement strand
AAGGGAGTCCCCTTGGATCCCCGCTCAGCGTAGGCGACCGGATTGCAGATAGTAGAAGCCTCTACTTCTAGGGCATCACAGAAAGCAAGTCTAAAAATTGTCACGCGTACAAGCCAGTCCAGAGGAGCACAAGCAGCGCAGCATGAGCCCCACAAATCAGAGCCGGAGGAACGTCCCGCCCGCTCGGGGGCTGCTCCTCCGGAAAGCCCTTAACCCTTTTCAAACCTGAAACAGGGCAAATCCCCATGGACTTTCCCGGGGAAATGTGCGATAATAAAAGGGTCAAAAAACACATGGAAGAAAGGGTGCTGCATCATGTATCAGATCAAAACAATCGCCTCGATGGCCGAGCTGGATCAGGGGAACACGGCGCTGGTAGACATTTATAACTGGGGAGGGGACTACCGTCCGGTCACACGGGCGGTCCTCTGCTTTATCAAAGACCAGGGCTTTGCGCTCCGCCTGACCTGTGAGGAAGAAAACCCCCGCGCCACCTTCACCGAACAGAACACCGGTGTATGCCGAGACAGCTGCCTGGAATTTTTTGCGAACTTCCGCCCAGACCTGCCGGATACGGGCTATATCAACTTCGAGGGCAACGCGAACGGGGCGCTTCTCTGCTGTTATGGAAGCTGCGTAGAAGAACGGAAAACCATCGCCGATATGGGGCTGGAGCATCCGCTCCCCAAGGTCATCCAGGGGGAGGGCTTTTGGGGGTATGAGCTGATGATCCCCCTTTCTCTCATTGAAGGGGTCTACGGCCCCAGCCGGTTTGAAACCGGAAGCGTCATCCGGGGCAATTTCTTCAAATGCGGGGATGAAACGGAATTCCCGCATTTCGGAAGCTATACGAAAATTGACTGGGAATATCCAAGCTTCCATCGCCCGCAGTTTTTTGCAGAAATGCAGATCACAGACTAACCCGGTGGGGACAGGAAAACAGCGGCGGAAATTCCGCCGCTGTTTTTTGCTGTTTGCCCATTCTTATTTGAGAATCTGGATTTTCCCGATAATCGGAAGCTGTTTTGCTTTGCCCTGAACCGAGTTGATAATTCCCATGATGGCAAAGATAAACAGAGCCAGGTAGATCAGACCGGAAAGCAGGGAAATGACGATGCCGAGAACCGGAACAGCCATGGTCAGAATGACAGCCAGGACATTCAAAGCGATAGACAGAACCAGTTCCGACAGGAACAGGACCAGACCCTGGTTGACATGGAAGCGGGTATAAGCCGAATCCTTATTCGCCAGCATCGGGATCAAAAAGAGAATGCCCAGATAGCTCAGCCATACCAAGCCTTTGCTCTTTTCAATGTCCTGTGCATCAAATTGTACATTGTTGTCCATGGTAAATGCCTCCTTCAAGATGATACTTCCATTATACTCGCTTTGCGAAATTTGTCAAACTTTATTCATATTTTTTTATGGTATTTTCAACAATATCCAACAATTTCCAAATATTTGTTCTAAAAGATACCAAAACTCAGCTTTTTTCCTGCACTGCCTATAGTCAACGCACTTGAAAAGAAGCCAATGCTTCTTTTCACCACTGCGGCATCATGCCGCAGTGGGCCGCGAAGCGGCCATGCGGTAGGGCTTCATAGACGGCGCACAGCGCATTTTATGCGCGGGTAGGCAAAGCCCGACCCTCAAATCAGGTATCGATTTGAGGGTGTGCCGACTATATTTCCGGCCAAACATGGAAACCCCTTAAACCGGCTGGAGGATCTCCTCCGCCAGCAGTTCCTCGGCTTGGATTTCCAACCGGCGGATATGCCGGACCACCGTACCGAAGTTCTCCGTCAGTGGACGGGGGTAACGATGAGTCAGATCCTGCAGCAGCTCCAGCTTTTTCTCGCGCAGTTCTTTTTCCCGTTCGTGCAGGCGCTGGATCAGCGTCCCTTCCGCTACCAGTTCCCGCACCCGCTCGGGATATTCCTCCTGCATCATCCGATAAACCGATTGTCCTAATTCCCCCAGACTGCGGGGAATTTCCCGCTTCCATTCCGTCCTGTTTTCCCTCTTGCTGCGATTTTCCGGCATTCCGATCCTCTCCCTTTTCCAATTCAGCATCTGCCGCGCCTTGGCAGGCGCAGAACGTCTTCCATTATATCCCCGGAAGGCTGCGTGATTTGTCGTTTTGAAGCCGCTGGGAAAGGAAATACCTCCGGCCTGTGCAAAAAAGAGAACCCCCGTTTAGGCCGAAGCCCATAAGGAAGTATATGAAGTCTCCGGCAAAACCGGCGTGGCTTAGGTCATGCCGGTTTCTCTGTGCCGCTGACTGGTTCCGGTTTGTGAAGTGGGATGCAGATTTTTCCAACATAGTCCAACATAGGTAAAATAGATTTCAATCGTGATATGTTTCCGTCCGCCTATCTTCTCCAGGCTGTGAATCACAATCCTGTGAATCAGCTCATTCACTGTGGAAGCGTCCAGTTCCTGTAAATCGGAATACCTGTCCGCCAACTTGAGGAAACGCCCCACATCGGCAATCTATCCGGCCTCGTTCTCAATCTCTCGTTCCAGCGAAACAGCAAGCTGCCGGATTTCCGCCTGTTCTGATTCATATTGTGCCGAAAGTTTTTGGAAACGTAGCTCGCTCAGCCTGCCGAGGACCGAATCCTCATAGAGCCTTTGAATGATCTTGTCCAAATCTTCCATACGTTTCTGTGACCCGGAGAGCGCTTTCCGCTTTTGCATCAATTCCGCTTTCCGGCTGGCTTCGTCTTGTGCCAGCATTTCCTGTGTAAAATCATCCCGGAACAAGCGGACGTAGGTCAGAGTCCTTTGAATACATTCCAGCACTCTTTTATAAAGCGTAATCTCCCGAATATAGTGGATTTGGCAGGAACCGGTGTTGCTCTTGTAGTTGGAACAGAGGAAATGATCCTGTGAATCATCCTTGTAGCTGGTGCAGGTACAATAATACAGTTTTGCACCACAGTCGGCACAATAGACAAGCCCGGAAAATATGCTTGTTTTTCCTGTCTTTGTCGGCCTGCGTTAAAGAAATTTCCTGACAATCTCCTCAAATTCAGGATCATATTGCTGATCGGAAAA
>CANSRB010000162.1 GCA_947649285.1 uncultured Clostridia bacterium | reverse complement strand
CCTGTGGTGGACTTCATAGGCAAAGCACAGTCCATTTCATGACCTGTGTTTTGACCCTATCAGGGCATATCCGCATAAAATCGGTCCAGCCTGACAGCGCAGACCTGCCCGTTGGAAAGCTCGGTCAGCCCTTTGGAGAAGCCCTCCAGACGGTCCTCCCGCAGCAGCAGCTCCAGATGTACCGCCGCCCCAAAATCGCTGGATTCCACCTGCGCCTTCCAATCCGGCAGGAAGTAGGACAGCTTCCCATAAAAAGAATACTCGCAGTCCACCCCGACCCGCACGCAGGGCGCCATGTTCAGGATTTGGGCCGCGTCCACGGCAATTTTTGTTCCATGTGAATATGCCCGCACCAGCCCGCCTGTTCCCAGCAGGGTCCCGCCAAAATAGCGGGTCACCACGACGCAGACATCCGTGAGTCCCTCTTTTTGCAGAACATCCAGCGTTGGGATCCCCGCAGTCCCCTGTGGTTCGCCGTTATCCGTGAAGCGGGAGAGGTTCCCCTCCCGCAGGATGTAGGCGTAGACATTATGCGCGGCGCTGTGGTGCTTTTTCGAGATTTCCGCAATAAAGGCCAGCGCTTCCTCCTCAGTCTGCACTGGGGTGATCTGCCCGATAAAGCGGGATTTTTTTTCGACGAACTCCGCCTCTGCCGGTGCGGCAATCGTGCGGTATCCCAGCATCTTTTCCCCTCCCCTTTTCCAACGCGACAAAAGCGATGCAGAAAATCTGCATCGCTCCGGCAGCCTTCCGGGCGTTTGCCCGCAGGCAGGATAACGGCTGCACCTATTCAAAAAGATGCAGACAAAATCTGCATCTTCTCAAAACCGCCTGTTTATCGAAATTACATCCCAAAACGTTTCTTGAAGCGATCCACACGCCCGCCGGTATCGTTCAGTTTCTGACGGCCGGTGAAGAACGGATGGCATTTCGAGCAAACCTCGACTTTAATATCTTGTTTGGTGGAACCTGTTTCGATCACTTCGCCGCAGGCACACTTGATGGTAGTCTTTTTGTAATCCGGATGAATACCCTGTTTCATTCCATTCACCTCTTTCAAATAATGGTCTTACAGGTAGATATCATACCACAAGTTTCCCCTGATTGCAAGAGCTTTTTTCGTTTTCCAACAAATTTATAGGCAGGGCCTCCAACCGCAGCCATTTCTATGCAAAAACCGCACCCTGAAAAAGAAAATTCCCCTCCTATAGTGCAAGAGGATAAAGCCCTTCCCGATTATTTCCCTGCCGGCATATCCGCCTTTTTCTTCTTCGGCTTGGGCGCGGGAAGCTCTTTGCAGGAGGCGGAGATCAGCCTGGCCATCAGGCCGCGGTCCTCCACATTTTCAATCAGGAAGTGGGGCTTTGCTCCCGTATAAGGGGCGGCTTCCTCACAGCCCGGGCAGATCTCCGCCCCCGCCTGGGTCTTTTTTATATAAAACTGATTCTCACAGATCACGCCGATGACTTTCCCATCACAGTAAATCCCGTACTCGCCAAACATCTTCCGGTAAGCAATAGCGCCCGCGCCGCTGATCTGCTCACAGACATACTCTACAAAATCCAGACTGGATGCCATCTGTACCGCCTACCCTTCTTCTTTCCAGCACCTGCACTGCTCGATCCGTTTCCCGTTATCGCCCTGCTTTTCATCATAAGCGAACTGCTTCAGCAATCCGCAGGGGAATTCCTCACATTGCCCGCAGTGTTCCTGCCCCTTGGCTTCACAGCAGGCTTTCACCGGGCAGCTTTCTCCCCAGAACGGCTTTTCAATCTTTACACAGCCCTGACAGCCCACCTGCTCCCGATAAGGGCATTCCCTGCACAAAATACCGCATCTTGAATCAACCATCCAATCCCTCCTTTTCCCCTATTATAAAAGCAGGAACAGGACAACAGTATGTCCTGTTCCTGCTTTTATTATTTCCGAATTAAAAATTCGGAAATAATACATTTGATTTGAGCCGTTTTGCTCGCCGCCGTAACCGGCGGCAACCGCAAAACATGGCAGATATTACTTCCGGCCTTTCAGTTCGGAAGTAATATTTTCCCTACTCCCGGAGGATGTTTTCCGCCTGCCTTTTCCGTTCATCCTGCAGCTCTTTCGGTTCCAGAACAGAAGCCTTGTCTCCAAAGCTGAAAATCCACTCGCGCATCGGCTCATAATGGGCAAAATCGCGTTCCAGCAGCAATTTCCCATCTGGACGGACGGAATAGCTGTCAACCCCATATTCTTCAATCAGACGGTACTTTTCACTTTCGGCAAATACTGCCTTCAAATGGAAATGGCCTTCTTCCAGATAACTCCCGAAAGACAATTCCTTCTCAGGGATCTCCCTTGCGGAGAACATACCCTCTTCCATCTGCAAGTCCCAAAGGCGGTTCAGCTTAAACAGCCGGTACGCCTGCCGGTCCAAACAAAATCCAAAAACATACCAGGATGACCACTTGAATACCAGACGATAAGGCTCGATCCGGCGCATGGATTCCCCTTTTTTATAATAATAGCGAAAGGACAAAAGACGCTTTGCCCAGACGGCCTGTTTGATGGTTTCAATTTTTTGTGTAAGCGAATCCTGATAATGGGAGGCCAGGTCAATCAGGATGATATCCTCTGAAGCTGCGCGCATCCCCCTCCCTGAAAGCTGATTCAGCAATCCGGCAAGCACCGCACTTTTGGAGACGCTGTCTATCCCCCGAAGGCCCGCCAAAACCGCCTGCCGTTCTTCCTCTGTAAAAAATGACGGGGCCAGGGTATAGCCCTCTGCAATCGAAAGGCCACCGCCATAGCCCTGTATGGCCACAACCGGGATCCCTGCCTTGCAGATATCTTCAATATCACGGCTGATCGTCCGCCTCGATACTTCAAACCGCTTTGCCAGCTCGGGCGCCGTCGTCTTTTCATGTTGCAGCAGGATGGTGATAATCCCAATTAAACGATCGATTTTCATGTACTCATCTCCAATTTCAGAAACAGTATAACATAGAAATACAGCCGCAGAAAGATGTATTTACAGAATGATCACGCTCGTCCCATAAAAAAGCGATATCCTGAAAGGCTCAAAGGTTCCCGGGCTGCCCCGCCCCCCTTTTTTCGTCCGGCAGTTCATG
>CANSRB010000161.1 GCA_947649285.1 uncultured Clostridia bacterium | reverse complement strand
AGGGCTTCATAGACGGCGCACAGCGCATTTTATGCGCGAACAGGCAAAGCCTGACTTGAAAATCGGGTATCGATTTTCAAGTGTGCCGACTATACTGAAACCATTGCCCGGCCGGGACGAATCCCAGCCGATCATAAAACCCATCCTGCCGGCTCAGCAAAAGCAGCTCCCGATCCCCACAGGCCGCCAGCGAATACCGTAGCAGCGACCTTGCCAGCCCCTGCCGGCGAAAATCCGGATGGACGGCTAAATCCGAAACCAGCATCCGTCCCGGCTCCAGAAAGGCGACCGTCAAGGTGGCGCGGCCGGGCAGGGTGAACATCCGGGCAGTCCCATGCCGGACCCGGTGGGAAAGGTCGCAGTAAGCCTGATTGAAGCTTTCCGATCCCGGTACCAGCCCCCTCTCCGGGAATACGGCGTCCAGCACCTCATAGCCCTCGGCGATCCGCTCCGATACCCCAGGCAAAAGCAGCGGTTCCAGTCCCTTCGCCCGGTAAACCCGGCCGGCTTCCCGAGCAAATCCCGGCAGGATCCCCTTCAAGGGATATTCCGACCAGACCTCTTCTGCCAGCAAAGGCAATAAGGCCGCCAGCTCCTCCCGGGAAGCTTCAGAAGGCTTTCCTTCCAGGGCCAGCACCGCCTGCCCGCCTTTCAGGCAGAACGCCGCATTCTCATCCCCATAAAAAGGGAGGAAGCTTCTTCCCAGCCCATAGGCGTTCGCCAACGCGCGGAGTTCCAAGCCGCTCCATCCGGAAAATCGGGAAAGGCAGGCTTCCTCTCCCGGTTCAAGCCTCCGGATCACAGGTTCCCGGCAGTATCCGCATACCCCTTCACCACGGCATAGACGGCTTCAATATCCGCTTTGCAGGCCGCGTCCGACGCAGAATGGATATACCGGCTGGGGATGGATACCGCCGCACAGCGTACCCCGCCGCGGGAGGTATGAATCACACCGGCGTCATTCCCGCCTGCGATCTTGGTCTTGGTCTGGCATTTGACCCCGGCCTTTTCCGCCAGTTCGAATCCCAGCCGGTACAGTTCCCGGTCATAAATTGCGCCGTTGTCCATGTAGGTGATGACGGCGCCTTCCCCGACAACGGTCACCCGCTCCGATCCGGTCACGCCGGAAACATCCCCGCTGGCGGTGGATTCCACCACAATCGCAATATCCGGATCCACGGCGAAGGTGGCTGCCCGGGCTCCCCGACCGCCAATCTCCTCCTGGACGGTAAAAACAAAATAAGTATCGAATTCCAGCTCGGTTTTCATCAGTTCCAGCAGGATTGCACAGCCGGCGCGATCGTCAATCGCTTTCGCCACGACCATCCCGTCGCCGTATTCGGTATAATCCCCAACAAAATGGGCGCTGTCCCCCAGCGAAACGAACTTTTCCGCTTCCTCGCGGGAATCCGCCCCGATATCAATCAGCCATTTTTCCGGACGCTTGAGCGAGGCTTTGAATTCATCTTCCTCATACATATGGATCGCTTTGGTTGCGATCACACCCGGGATATCCTGCTCCCCAACCCGCACCTGGCGCCCCAGGATGACCTTGGGGGTAATGCCCAAAGGGGAAAACCGCAGATAACCTTCGTCGGTGATGTCGGTAATCAGGAAACCGACCTCGTCCATATGGGCGCAGAGCATCAGCTTGTTTTTCGGAGTCTGCTTCCCCTTTTTGAAGGCGATCACACTGCCCAGATTATCCCGGCAGAGATCATCGGCGTAGGGCTTCGCCTGCGCCAGGATTTCCTCCGCAACCCGGTCTTCCCGGCCGGAAATGCCGTTGATTTCACAAAGCTTTTTAATATTGTCAAACATAATCCTGTCCCTTTCCGCCTATTTCCCGGCCGCCCGTACAAATTCCGCAATCAGCCGCCCTACGGCCTCGATGTCCGAAAGCTGGACGGTTTCCACCGGGGTGTGCATATACCGCAGCGGGATGGAGATCAAGCCGGCGCGCGCGCCCTCCCGCACGATGTAAATCTCGTCCGAATTCGTGCCGGTCGAGCGGCCCCCCATGGCCTCGACGCTGTAGGGAATCTCCTTTTCCTTCGCTATGGAAACCAGCCGGTCCGACATAGACTTATCCAACGCCGCCGCATAACCGATCATCGCGCCGCCTCCCAGTTTCCCGCAGCGATGCTTTTCCGCGTCCGGCGTATAAGCAAAGCTGACGTCCACCGCGATCGAACAGTCCACCGGGCTTTCATTTCCGGCGTTATAGGCCGCGACCGTCGCGCCCTGGCCGCCGGTTTCCTCCCGCGAGGTAAACTGGACAGCCAAATTCAGACCCAGATCCTCCCCTTTCAGCAGCTCCAGCGCGTGCAGGATCGCCGCGACGCCGGCCCGGTCGTCAATCGCCTTGGCGGTGACCCGGCCGCCCAGCAGCTCGGTAAAAGGCCCCCGGAAGGTCACCCGATCTCCCAGGCAAACCTTCTCCTCAGCCTGCTCTTTATTCAGGCCGATGTCAATATAAATGTCGTCCAGCTCCGGCACCTTGGAGCGCTCGTCCGCTTTCTCCAGATGGGGCGGCTTGGAACCGATAATCCCCGTCAGCTTCTCTTTCCCATGGACGGTGACCCTCTGGGCTGGCAGCAGACGGCGGTCAATCCCGCCGCATTTGGATACCTTGAGGAAGCCCTTGTCGTCAATTGAGGTCACGATCATCCCGATTTCGTCGATGTGCGCGTCAAGCAGGAGGGTTTTCGCCTCCGGGTTGGCCGAAGCGATCCGCCCGACCGCATTGCCGAAGTGATCGACCCGGGCATCAGGCGCATATTCCCGTAAAAACCCTGCCGCCAGCGCGGCGGCTTTCCATTCATCCCCGGAAACGCCGTCCGCTTCGCAGAGTGCTTTTAACTGCTGTTTGATTTTTTCCATAGTGGTTCTTCCTTTCTGTCTAAAAGGGCCCTACAGCGGGAGTGTCCTCTCGCGCATTTTATGAGGAAATCCGCCCTCGAGCGGCCGGGACGTTCCTCCGGCTCCGACCGGGGCGGCCCGGCCGCAGGGAAGCTTTCCTTCTGTCCGCCCAGGGCGGTTTTCTTTTCCCCCTTTTCTTTGATACTAATTCTTAATAAAACGATGCAGTCGTTTTATTGGGCCGCAGAATGCGGTCCGGCGGCTCAGCCG
>CANSRB010000160.1 GCA_947649285.1 uncultured Clostridia bacterium | reverse complement strand
AATCTTTCGTTCTGCTAAACCATTCGTTGTCAATCAGTTTTGGATTAGTTGGTCTAAAGTAAATAACGTGGTTGTCATATGCTTCCTGACAATACTCTCTGTATCCGCTGACATATTCCGGACAGCGTCTTACAAGTTTTAGCATGGTATGTTTCCCTTCATATTCACTTAAAAATAACTTTCAGTTTATCGCACTCTTGAAGCTATATATTTGAACCATTATCCTATTCAGGGGAGAATCACGCACCGGAATCCTTCGTTAGTATAATAATCCAGCTCGGCTGTAAGGGAAACCGCTTCATACGCCCGGGAAACCGGCGGTTCTTTCTGCTCGGCAAAAAAGCGGCCGGAGGGCACCGCGAAATCCAGCGGCGCGATATAGGGGAAATTCCATCCGCTTGATTGATGCCGGTACACGAGTTCAAACGCACTGGTTTTGTTCTCGCCTGGGGATTGCTCCAGATAGGTTTTCGCAAAATAGCCCCGATGCCCTTCCCCGGTACTGAGCGAAATTTCCATTACCGGCGTTTCCCACAGCTCATAAGGCAGCCGATAGTTCCGCTGCCCGGCCGGAGATTTTATCCGGGTAATCTCCCGGGTATGCAGATCCCAAGACATCTCCAGCTGAATCTGAAATTGTTCCCCCTCCCGCTGATAAAGCTGAAATCCATTCACCGGCGGTTCTTCTTCCGCCGCAGCCAGCGTTTCGTTCAGGCAGAGCAGCAGGCTGTCCTGATACCGATGCTCCGGCGGGGTAAGCCATTCATACGCGGCGAGCATCCGGACCAGCCCTCCCTCGGGGAAATCCTGGGCGTCGTCCAGATAAGCCGCGCAGAGGGTCAGCCGGAGCTTCCCTCCGTCCAATTCAAACTCCTGCTCCGCCGTATCGCAGGCATAAAGGTCTGCATACAGCAACACTTCCTCATCCGGCAGGATTTCCAGCAGCTTTTCAGGGAAGCCCCGGTTTTTCATGGACAGACGCTGCATTTCCGCCTGAGGGCTGGAAGACTGCCCCGCCGGTTCAGCGGAAAAGGGATGGCTGCGGGTAAATTCCAGCACCCAGCCGCCGCAGCAGACCGGCAGGATCAGCAGGCAGGCCAGCCAGACGGACCGGGCCTTCCCTACAGCCGCCAATGTCAGCTCCTCGCCGGAATCATAAATCGCGCGGATCGCACGGCGAAGCTGGGTCAAAATATAAATACCGACCCCGAATGTCAGCAGCAGGCAGACCGGCAGCATCCCTGGCAGCAGAATCCCTGCCAGGGAAACCAATACACTCGCTTCGAAAAGCCGGGAGCAGCGCACTAAACGTTCTTCTTTTTCCCCAATCCGCACCAGGATATGGCGGATGCCCAGCAGGGAAGTGTATACCAACGCCAGCTGAAATACAACCCCCATCAAGGCAAGCAAGGTTTGGAGCCAGGCATCTGCATGGTAAGGTGTAAAGTTGAGAAATACCCCGATTCCAAACAGGGCAAATCTCGCCCACAGCGCCAAAGCCGCATTCCGGAAAGCCGGGTCTTCTTCACGAAGCCGGAGAATTGGCCAGAACAACAGCAGGCTTCCAATAATCCCCGTATCGACCCCATAGCCTGAAATAGGGATATTTAGCATAGTGAACAACAGACCGTATTGAACAAGAAGTAATATACGAAAAGTTTTCATTGAAAACGGCCCCTTCCCGCAGCAATTTTGACTATAGTGTAGCACACTCCCGCAGGAAACGTCAATTCTTTTCACAGAAAGAGAAATTTTTGAAATTTTCCTGTACTTTTCGGGAAAAATCAGGTATGATAAAATCAGTGTACTGTAAAAATATACATTTTTACAGTGGCTCATAAACTTTCAATGGAGGATGAACCATGAGTTTTCTTCTGGACGGTATCCTGGCAGTCACCTGGCAGCAATGCGTGATGTATCTGGTAGGCGGGCTGCTGATTTACCTCGCAATCAAAAAAGATATGGAGCCGGCGCTCCTATTGCCAATGGGCTTCGGGGCAATCCTGGTCAACCTGCCCCTTTCCGGCGCCATTAACCAGACCATGGAAGGGATCGGCTCTACCCCCGGCATTATCGAATGGATGTTCGAAGTTGGGATCGATGCGGCGGAAGCGTTGCCTCTGCTTCTGTTTATTGGCATTGGCGCAATGATCGACTTTGGGCCTTTGCTGGCGAACCCCAAAATGTTCCTGTTCGGAGGCGCCGCTCAGTTCGGTATTTTCGCCGCCATCAGCATTGCCGTCCTGCTTGGCTTTGACCTCCGGGACGCCGCAGCAATCGGTACAATCGGCGCCGCGGATGGCCCCACAGCCATCCTGGTTTCCAAGGTACTGCGTTCCGGCTATATGGGTGCGATCGCTGTTGCCGCCTATTCCTATATGGCGCTGGTCCCCATTGTACAGCCCTTCGCCATCCGGCTGGTTACCACGAAAAAGGAGCGGATGATCCGAATGCGGTACAACCCGGCCAGCATCTCCAAAACCACCCGGATCCTGTTCCCGATTATCGTTACCATCGTAGCCGGCTTTGTCGCGCCGATGTCCGTTTCGCTGGTCGGCTTCCTGATGTTCGGGAACCTGCTGCGGGAATGCGGCGTGCTGGAACGCCTTTCCGATACTGCCCAGAATATCCTGGCTAATCTGGTCACCCTGATTTTAGGAATCACCATCTCCTTCTCCATGGTTGCGGATCAATTCGTTCGGGTTGAAACCCTCTTTATCATGTTCCTCGGCCTGGTTGCTTTCGTATTCGATACGATCGGCGGGGTACTTTTCGCCAAGCTGCTCAACCTCTTCCTGAAGGAAAAAATCAACCCGATGATCGGCGGCGCCGGGATCTCTGCGTTCCCGATGTCAGCCCGGGTCGTCCAGAAGATGGCGCTGAAAGAAGACCCGACCAACCATCTCCTGATGCACGCGATCGGCGCCAACGTTTCCGGGCAGATCGCGTCGGTACTGGCAGGCGGTATGATCCTGTATCTGGTTCCCCAGCTAATCAAATAAGGAGGCTTTGGAAAAATGTTCCCATTACTTGCTGTCAATATGGAAACCCTGATGGATTCCTTCCAGCTCATGGGCCAAGGAATGGTCGGCATCTTTGTCGTGCTGATCCTGATCGCCATCATTGTTTCAGTCTTAACGAAAATAACCG
The DNA here is from genome assembly GCA_947649285.1 of uncultured Clostridia bacterium. Taxonomy (GTDB): domain Bacteria; phylum Bacillota; class Clostridia; order Oscillospirales; family Ruminococcaceae; genus Paludihabitans. Next base: position 15 of record CANSRB010000160.1, on the reverse strand, counting down.
CAAACAAAAAGGACT
>CANSRB010000159.1 GCA_947649285.1 uncultured Clostridia bacterium | reverse complement strand
GTTGGCGAAAGCGATGATTTTTCCCACGGGAATCCTCCTTTTTTCTGTCGTTAGGGCGGTCCAGGGTTAATCCGGAATTATCCGCTTCACGCAAAATACTTATTTTTATTGTACCACATTTTTTGGCATTTCGCAACCGGAATTTCAGAAAATACGGGATTTCGCTGTAAAAATGTTTCACGTGGAACATATCCCGCCCCAACCCGGCTGGCATAGGGGGCAATGTTCCACGTGAAACAAAAAGCCCCCGAGAGGGGCTTTTGGCAATAACCATTAATGGCGAGGGAATCCTTCGGCCCTGCCACCTTCTGCGTCAGGTTGCTTGACGGAATCGCCACCGCTTGGCTCCCTAAAAACGAAGCCGCAGTAATCTGGTATCGATAGAGGTACTTGGGCGGCAGGCCGCCGCTGCCAATTCGCACTGCTTGATTCTATGAAAAAAATTGCCGCAGTAACCCGGTATTGATAGAGGTACTGGAACAGCAGCCGCAAAGCGGAAAATGATTGAAATAAAACGGCAAAGGAAGGTACAATGTTGTAGAACGCTATGAATTTTGGGATGTGGGGCTATAGCCCGACGTAACGTTACCGGGATAATCACCTAAAGCCTTTGAGAAACCCCGGATGCGTATTAAAAACGGGTGTGTAATTAAAAGAGGGGGATGCGCACACGGTATTCAATGCAGTCCTCGCCCTCTTGCTTGTCCGCTTCGGCAGGGATACCCGCCCGCTTCATGGTGTCAATCGCCTTGTTAATGGTATTCAGGAAAACCCGGATGTCTTTTACAATGAACACCCGCCGCTTGTCCTCGGCCTCAGCCTTTTTCTCTACAGGCTTTTCAATAGCGGCTTCCAGCTGAGAAACGTTCCACCGGTTCTGCACAGCCAACTCCAGCAGCTCCCAGCGCCGCCCCTCCTCTGGGACCTTTAACAAGGCTCTAGCGTGGCGCTCAGTTAGGCCGTTGTCCAGGATAAACTGCTGCTCCTTTTCCGTCAACAGCAGCAGCCGCAGCTTATTGGCTACAGTGGACTGGGCCTTGCCCAGCTTCCGGGCGGCTTCCTCCTGGGTCACGCCCCATTCATGGATAAGGACCTTTAAAGCCCGGGCCTCCTCGAAAATGTTCAGGTCTTCCCGCTGGATATTCTCCAAAATAGCATAAACCGCTGACTGCTGTCCGGTAGAATTCACCACAACCGCGGGGATTTCCGTTTTCCCCACGGATTTTGCCGCCCTTAACCGCCTTTCCCCAGCAATCAGTTCATAGCTGTCGCCTATTTTCCGGACCGTAATGGGCTGGAGCACCCCGTTTTCCCGGATGCTCTCCGCCAGCTCCGCCAAGGCATCCCGGTCAAAATCCTGCCGCGGTTGGGAAGGGTTGGGATGGATGCGTTCCACCGGTATGGATAAAACCCGATTGACTACCTTTTCTCTTGCAAAAAATCCTGCCTTGGTGTCTCCTCCTTCATTCTGTCATGCATGTCCTTTAATTGGAGTATACCACAGGCGGGAACTAATTTCCAGGCTTTTTCATCGCAGAAAGCCTGTCCATTCGACGGGATCAGCGGGGAATCAAGGGGGATTTCTTCATTTTTGCGGCAGGGCGGGGATATTTTGCCGGAGTAGGTCGAACTTTTATGAAAATCAGGATGGTCCGGCGGCCTTCTTCCCCAAGAGAAAATTTCTGGGCCTTTTCCATCCTGCCGCCCATCTGATTGATGGCGTAGCGGGCTTCCTCCAACTCCCCCTCTACATCGCCACCCTTCAAGGCGGCAAAGCAGCCGCCTACCTTGACCAAAGGCAGGCAATATTCCGATAACTCTCTAAGATGGGCGACTGCACGCGCCGTCACCAAATCAAATTTTTCCCGGAAAGCAGGGGACTGTCCGGCCTCCTCCGCCCGGCTATGGACAGCCTTCGCCGGAATACCCAGGGCTTTGGCTAGCTCTTCCAGGAAAACCACCCGCTTATTCAGACTGTCCAAAAGGGTGACATTCAAATCCCGCCGGTAAAGGGCCACCGGCAGGGAGGGGAAGCCTGCCCCTGAGCCTACGTCAACGATTCGGGCATTTTCCGGGATATCCAAAGCCTTAGCCAGGAGCAGGCTGTCCACAAAATGCTTGGTGACGATTCCCTCGGGGTCGGTAATCGCGGTCAGGTTCATTTTCCCGTTCCATTCTACCAAAAGCCGGGCGTAAAGATCCAAGTCTTCAAAAAGGGCGTCAGAATAGGCCAGCCCCTGTCGCACCATGGATTCCCGCAAAAAAGCGGCGTCGATCATGATCTTTCCTCCTTATTTTCCGAATTCCTCCCAGCAAGCCAGATGAGCAAGGCGGAAATATCGGCGGGGTTGACCCCAGAAATCCGGGAAGCCTGGCCCACGCTTTCCGGCATCACCCGCTGGAGCTTTTCCCTAGCTTCCAGCCGCAGTCCCTCAATGCTGGCATAGGGGACGTCCTTGGGCAGGCGCTTGCCTTCCAGGCGGCGATGTTCCTCTACTTCCTGTAGCTGCTTCTGGATATAGCCTTCATATTTGATCTGGATTTCCACCTGCTCTGTCACAGGGGCAGACAGGGGAGGGCGCTGAGGGTCAAAAGGGGCCAGGTCGGCATAGCTTAGCTGCGGACGCCGGAGCAGCTCAATGAGATGGACACCGGAAACCAAAGGGGTTGTTCCACGTGAAACAATTAAGGCGTTTAATTCCAGGCTGGGGCCAATCGTTACTTTCGCTACACGCTCTTTTTCCCGACGGATCTGCTCCATTTTCGTCAGGAACGCTTGGTACCGCTCCGGGGAGATCAGGCCGATTTCATAGCCCAAAGGGGTCAGCCGTTCATCAGCGTTATCCTGGCGGAGCAGGAGCCGGAATTCGCTGCGGGAGGTCATCATCCGGTAAGGGTCGGCACAGCCTTTGGTCACCAGGTCGTCAATCAGGGTGCCAATGTAGGAGGTAGACCGGCCCAAGGTGAAGGGGGGCTTCCCCTGGATCTGACGGGCGGCGTTAATCCCGGCAACCAAGCCCTGGGCCGCCGCCTCCTCATAACCGGAGGTGCCATTGAACTGTCCGGCCCCATAAAGCCCGGATACCTGGTGGAATTCCAAGGTAGGGCGGAGATCCAAGGGGTCGCAGCAGTCATATTCGATGGCATAGGCGCTGCGCATAATTTGGGCATG
>CANSRB010000158.1 GCA_947649285.1 uncultured Clostridia bacterium | reverse complement strand
ATTGCCGATGCGGTATTCCCCAACAGGCTGGCCTGGATTAAATAAATCCCCATCAGGGAATTGATGGTACAATGGAAAAGGATGCACAGCCACACGCTGTGGGTGACTTTCCGGATACCTGCCAGCGCGAAGCTCAGCCCTAAAACATTGATCCCGAATAAGAAGTAATCCTGCCCGTATTGCGCCGCACCCTGGATGAAAAACAGGGGCAGGTGCCAGAGCCACCAGATGATCCCTGTCAGCAGGGTGGAGAGGGTAAAGCTGTATTTCTTTTCAAATTCCCGCTGCAGGATATGCCGCCATCCGGCCTCCTCCAATCCGCCGCCGAACAGCATCATGGGGATCATAATCAGGATCGCCGGCAGCGGGGCGCCGTTGGTATATCCCGAGATCCAGCATTGAGGCAGGATATACAAGACGGAAAAGACAACCGGCAGGAGATAGGAAAACAGGCCGTGCCGGAAGTCGAAAAGCTGTTTTATCCATTCTTTGAACGAGTGGAGTTTCTGATTTTTCTTTAAGGACAGGAAAGAAGCGATCGTCGGGGACATCCCGCCAAGCAGGTAGGGAATGTAAAGCCCGTAATCTTGACTGAGAGAGAATCCGCAGGCGCTGAGGATCAGACAGCTTCCCCAGCCAAGCAGCATAAAGAAGAAGGTATAACGTAAATAGTCTTTGCTTAGCAGGCTCACGGAAAAATTCCCCCTCGAGTTTGATGTTGAAATGGATTTGGGATCAAAGGTATAGTTGTGATTTTTATCAAAATTTATACGTTTTGTATTTGAAGCTTTATTCCCGAGGCCCTATCCAGAAGTGTGATTGCAGGTCTACCCGGCCGTCCGGCAGGAAAACGACGCCCTCGCCCTCCAATAGGATCCGCTGTTGGTTTTCTCCACCGAAAGCGAATGCCTCCGAAAGCCCGCCGAACCGGTTGACGACCCGGTGGCAGGGAATCACCCCTGGTTCCGGGTTGACATGCAGTGCATAACCCACCGCACGGGAAAGCCGCGGGTTCCCGATCAGGCAGGCGATCTGCCCGTAGGTAGTCACTTTCCCCTTGGGAATTTGGCGGACGATTTCATAAACCTTTTGAAAGGTTTTCCCCTCTGCCATCCTCTATCCCGCCCTTTCCTTTTTCCTCATTTTAACAAAAATGCCCGGAGAAAGCAAGGCATTTCCCTGAAATCCTCTTGCAGTGCAAGGATCAAGCATTAAACAAAAAGGAGCAGCCCTGAGCGGGCGGATCCCTTCATAAAATGCGCGAGAGGACACTCCCCTGCTCCTCCTGACTCTTGACTTTTGGACTGAATAAGGTTATACTAAAACTAATTTCACACTTAAAAACGCTTGGAAAAGAAGAGTACGCAGGAACCAACCGGCAGAGAGCCCCGGCAGCTGGAAAGGGGCGGTTTGCGCACTGCGGAACATGGCCTTGGAGCGGCGCGCCGAACGGAAATTTCCCTTAGGACGCGACGGGTTCGCCCGTTAAAGCGAAACTCTGTTCCGGTTTGGTGCAGAGGATGAGGCCGCGCCTGTGAAGGGGCGGCGAATGAAAGTGGTACCGCGAAGCATTTGCTCTCGCCTTTCTGTGGAGAAGGGCGGGGGCTTTTTTGCGTCCGTCCCGGTTTTTCTGAAAGGAGTGGTTTTTGTGACTTCATCCCATGCGGTTCCCGTGCCTTTCCTGCTCCGCCCCTGGCAGGTGGAGGATATCCCTTCCGTGGCGAAATATGCGGATAACCCCTGTATAGCGGCTTGGCTGCGGAATGTCTTCCCGCATCCCTATACCCGACAGGACGCGGAATCCTATATTTATTCCTGTATAGAGGCGGGGGAAGACGGCCAGATCACCCGCGCCATTGTCGCAGACGGCACCGCGGTGGGAAGCATCGGGATTTTCCGCAACCAGGATATTTACGAAAGGACGGCGGAGATCGGCTATTGGCTGGCCGAGCCCTATTGGGGGCATTCCATCCTGAGCCGGGCCGTCCCCCAGCTTTGCGCTGAAGCGTTCGCCCGCTGGGAAGATCTGGTGCGGATTTATGCCGAGCCGTTTGCCGATAATCCCGGCAGCCGGCGGGTGCTGGAAAAGTCCGGGTTTACCCTGGAGGGGATCCTCCGGAACCACATCTGTAAAAACGGAACCCTGCATGACTCCTGCATCTATGCGTTGCTGCGGGAGGAAACCCTTCCAAGCCTGCAACAGGCTTGAGGATTATCAAGAAAAAAGGAGCTTATTATGTCAAAACCTTACTACATTACCACGGCGATTGCCTATACCTCGCAAAAGCCCCATGTCGGAAACAGCTATGAAATCGTCCTGACCGACGCGGTCGCCCGTTACCATCGCCTGAAAGGCGAGGATGTCTTTTTCCTGACCGGTACCGATGAGCATGGACAGAAGATTGAGGACTGCGCCAAAGCGGCTGGGGTTTCTCCCCAGGAATACGTGGACAGGATCGCCGGGCAGATCCGGGAGATCGGGGACCTGATGGGCGCTTCCTACGATCAGTTTATCCGCACGACCGACCCCCAGCATGAGCGGGTCGTCCAGAAAATTTTCAACAAGCTCTATGAGAAGGGCGACATCTATAAAGGCAAGTATGAGGGCTGGTACTGTAAGCCCTGTGAATCCTTCTTTACCGAAACCCAGGCGGCGGACGGCAAATGCCCCGACTGCGGGCGTCCGGTCGAGCGCGCAGAGGAGGAGGCCTACTTTTTCCGGATGAGCCGTTACCAGGACCGCCTGATGAAGCACATGGAGGAGCATCCGGATTTCATCCTGCCGGAATCCCGGAAAAATGAGATGGTCAACAACTTCCTGAAACCAGGCCTGCAGGATCTCTGCGTGTCCCGTACCTCCTTTACCTGGGGGATCCCGGTTGAATTCGATCCCAAGCACGTAATCTATGTTTGGATTGACGCGCTTTCCAACTATATCACAGCACTGGGCTATGACCCGGACGGCTCCAGTGAGCAGTTCCGGAAATACTGGCCGGCGGATGTCCATGTCATCGGGAAGGATATCCTGCGGTTCCATACGATCTATTGGCCGATTATGCTGATGGCGCTGGATCTCCCTCTTCCCAAACAGATCTTCGGGCATCCCTGGATGCTGTTCGGAAAGGATAAGATGAGCAAATCCCGCGGGAATGTCATCTATGCGGACGAACTGGCCGGGCAGTTCTCGG
>CANSRB010000157.1 GCA_947649285.1 uncultured Clostridia bacterium | reverse complement strand
CATCCAAAATCTGCAGCAGGATATTCATTACATCCGGATGCGCCTTTTCAATTTCATCAAATAAGATGACCGAATAAGGTTTCCGGCGGATTTTTTCGGTTAGCTGGCCTGCTTCATCATACCCCACATAACCAGGCGGGGAGCCGATCAGCCGGGACACAGCGTGTTTCTCCATAAATTCCGACATATCAAAACGGATAATGGGGTCTACAGAGTCAAATAATTCATTTGACAGTACTTTCACCAATTCCGTTTTTCCAACGCCAGTCGGGCCTACAAAAATAAAAGAGGAGGGGCGCTTCTTCAATGACAGCTGCATCCGATTCCGACGGATGGCCTTCGATACCGCAGAAACGGCTTCATCCTGTCCGATAATCCGTTTTTTGATATGCTCTTCAAGATCCAAAATTTTACGATAATCATTCTGCTCCACTTTAGCAGAAGGGATCCCAGTACTTAATTCGATTACTTTTGCCAAATCAGAAACTTCAACCTCAACTGAATCCACTTTTGGTTCCAGCAGCTTTAATTCTTCCCGAACCCGAAGCAACTGAGATTTTATTTGAGCAAGTCTTTCGTAGTCCGGCGAAGAAGACTTTTCATTTTTTTCAGTAAGCATTTCCTCTTCCTGGATAAGATCTTTTAATTGCCGGTTCAGCCGAGTATATTCTGTCAATACTTCACTTCTCAATGAGGCACAAGCGCAAGCCTCGTCCAATAGGTCAATCGCTTTATCCGGAAGGAAACGGTCGTTGATATAGCGTTCAGACCAAATTACTGCCAGCTTAACAATTTCCTCGCCCACTTTTACGTGATGATGTTGTTCGTAATAGCCCTTTATCCCCCGCAGAACCTCCATTGAATCCTCCAAAGAGGGTTCTGCGATCGTAACCGGCTGAAAGCGCCGCTCCAAAGCAGAGTCTTTTTCTATATTTTTCCGGTACTCATTAAAGGTCGTCGCACCAATGACTTGAATTTCTCCACGAGATAACGCCGGCTTCAAAATATTGGCTGCACTCATCGAGCCTTCCGAATCACCAGTGCCAATCAGCGTGTGTACTTCATCAATAAACAGGATAATATTCCCATTTGACTTTACTTCATCGATCAAGCCTTTAACTCGGCTCTCAAATTGACCGCGAAACTGAGTACCAGCTACCAAGGCGGTCAAATCCAGCAGATAAAGCTCTTTATCCAGCAAACGGAACGGGACATCCTCTGCAACAATCCTTTGGGCGATTCCTTCGGCGATGGCTGTTTTTCCAACACCAGGTTCGCCAATTAAACAAGGGTTATTTTTCGTTCTTCGAGAAAGGATTTGAATAACGCGATAGATTTCCTGATCCCGGCCTACAATAATATCCATCTTTCCTTCCTGTGCACGCTGGCAAAGGTTCGTACAATAGGCGTCTAAAAATTTTCGTTTTGAAGGTTGCTTCGGCTTTGCCGGTTTCTCGGCTGCCTTATCAGAACGTTCTTTCGGTTCCAGCTTTTCCTGCAAAGAGCTATCTCGATTGCCATTAAACAAATTCTGCAGGAAGGTCGGTAAAGTATCTGCGCCGCCCGGCTCAAAAAAGTCACCTTCAGCCATCTCGGAAATCTGGCTTGCCATTTGTTCCATATCTTCTTCAGTGATTCCCATTTGCTCCATCAGCTGATTGATCTGAGGCAATCCCATTTCTTTAGCGCAAAGCCAGCATAAACCTTCTGTCACACTCTGTTCGCCTTCCAGACGTTGTACAAATAAAACCGCCGGACGCTTTTTACACCGACTGCATAAAGTCATTGAATCATCCTTTCCATCCACCGATATGAACCGATTTTACTTCAATAAAATCGTCATAAGTTTCAACTTGCTATAACAACGGCATATCAGCAAAAAATCGGAGAATATGCGTGGATGCAAGCACATCCCAATTCAGCCATTCCCACTGACTGCCAGACATTGTAATCATAAATTTCACCAATAAAGCCAAGATATACAGCATGATCGCCGCTTGTACGGCTCCAAGCAATCCTCCTAATAGAGAGTTAATCCCTCCGAGAATCGGAATTGAGTAAAAACCGCGGAACAGGTTCGCAATAATTCGAACCAGAATCATACCAACAATAAACAAAATCAAACAAATACAAGCCTGCAACAAAGATATTATCAAAGGCGATATCACGCGGTCTACTAAAACGTTGCTGAAATCTGTGACAGTATGAATCGCCCCACTTTGTAAAGATTCTAAAAAATTCTGCTGCCCTCCATACTCTCGAAAAAGCATTTCAGATAAAAAATTCGGAAGCTGTTCTAAAAATTCGGATATAGCAGGGGAAATCTCATTTATGTCCAAATGGCTTGAAAAAAATTTTTCTGTGCACTCCAACAAAGGCGTTTTTATAAAAGCGGTAAAGATCCATCCAGCAAGTTTCCCACTAAGATATAAAGATGCAGCAACTACAAGAATTGTCCCGACTAAGGATACCACTGATCGCAAAAATCCATTGCGAAAGCCACTGTAAATAACGCCAACGCCTATTATAAAAAAAGCAATATCTAAAATAACAGAATAAATAGACATCTCGCTTCCCTTCTAGTCTACCCGGATTTTTTCTACACGATCGGAAGTCAATAAAAAAAGATTATTTCCTATCAGCGTCAAATGATGAAAACTTCGCTCTAAACTTATTTGATTAAGTAGCAAAAGAGATTTATCATAATGATACACAGATTTCTTGCCTAAAACTGAAATCCGATGCTCATTTGCCGTTATATCTAAAAATGTATCTTCAACCGAAACGCTTTCCTGAACCTTCCCATAAGCGTCAATCACCGTTATGGTAGAACGGTTTTCAGTTAAGTCCCGCGTAACAAGAATGGTATTCTGATGCAAATCGGTTACTATTCCTTGCAGGCTTCCAACATAAGAATAACGCACCTGTTGCTGGGTCTTATGGTCTAATGACACCAGGGCATCGCTCCCTATGAGCACCAAATTTCCATTTTGCTTCCAGGAAATATCCAAGGGCAACAGATTAGAAATCAAGGTGATAATTGGGGCAGAATCCTGGTTCAAATCCAATTCATAAACCGAAGCTGCCAGCATTCCATCTTTTGTTGTAATTGAACCGGCCGCCAGTTTTGAACCGTCCTTTGAAAAAGCAAGGGCAGAAAAATCGACAGTAGTCGCACCTTCATTCGCCGGAGAAAATTTATAACGTTCGT
>CANSRB010000156.1 GCA_947649285.1 uncultured Clostridia bacterium | reverse complement strand
AGATGGAAGGGCGGTTGGGAGCAAATTTAAAGCCTCGGCAACTGATGTTGAGATTAGATTTGGCTTTGTTCACGAGTCTCACTGTTGCCATCTGCTGTCCCATGCTTATATTTCAGGTATTTCAATGAGGCAGGCTGCTGGGCAGGATGGCGATGACAATCCCGATACTGAAACATGGGACGATTGATTTAGAAGGGCTGGAAGAATAACCTGAATGGTGGCGAGGTAATCAAGTATGGCTGACTTTGATTTGTTTGATATGGCGGGCCTGGCTTTTGATCCGCCTGAAACAAATGCCAGACAAGTTAAAAAGAAAATTGATCAGAAAAAGGCAGAGCTGGGTTCTGCTCTCGGCCGGGAAACCCAGCAGGCGGACAGAGAGACCCTTCAGGCGCAGATTGATTCTTTGGATGGCATAACCGCCCAAATATTATCTTCCGACGGGAAGAAGTTAATTGATTCGACATTCAAGCTGCTTGCGGACAAAAAGAGAGCAACTGAATTAAGTGCGCTTTCCGCTACAGTTGAACTGCTTGCGCTGACCGGGGGGCGCACCGTTACCGAAGCGGCTATCCGTCACTACAGAAAAGAGAGCCGCCTTTCTGCTGAGCATGTTAAAGAAGTGTTTGCTAATGCCGGGTTTGAAATTATCGACAAAGACCCGCTGGCAGATTTTCCTAAGTTCCCGACTAACGCAGACCGTATTTATTCAGAGCTTGCTGCTCTTAGGAGGGCAAAGGATCCTAATCCAAACGGCGCGGATACTTCTGGCGTGTCAGACCTCTACTCGTTTGCCGCTTATATATCAAATGATGCAGAAAACACCGTATTGTACCGGGCGATGGGCACAAAAGAACTCTGGGCAATTTTTGATCCTGCCTCTCGCAGGTACTCCCAGAGAAGCGACGATCTTGGCAAACTGTGCGGCTCACTTTCTGCGGCAGCAAAGACGTATGTGTTCAATTCGGATGAGAATCGTGCTGCGTATGAGCGCCACCTGGCGTATCGCTCGGAGGAACTGACAAAGCTTTTTGTGATCATGAAGAAAGCGCCAGAAGCAACCCTGCTGAACCCTAAGTTTGCGGATTCCTGCATAAAAATCATCTGCAATTATTTCCCGGAATATGAGGCTGCCTTAGCCATCTATAACAAAGAGGCTGGGTTTGCGGATAATTATTATTGGCCTACGGCGTGGGTTTATACGGTTAAATGCAGTTATTGCGAAACAATCAATGAATTTGAATCCGAAGCGGACGCAATGAAAACAAATGCATGCAAAAATTGCCGGAATCCATTGTTCAAAACATGTGATAAGTGCGGAAAGGCTACCCCTGTGTTCAAGGATTCCTGTCCGCACTGTGGTTACATCTTTGCAAGCGCAGTCTTGTTTTCAAAGTTTTTCCAACAGGCGGAAGCTGCGTTTAGAAAGAACGACTTTGAGTCAGCCAGGCAGCACTTATTCCAAGCACAAGCGGCAGCACCGGGTGAAAAGGCAAGGATTGACCGCCTCTCAAAACAAATAGATAGGGAAGAAGCCGTTCTTAAAGAACCCATTAACAGGCTTCACCAGCTTATTGCTGAACGCAGATTCCATACCGCAAGGATGGAACTGGGAACGATAATAGGCAAGTACCCCAATTTAAATATTGCGGGGTTTGATCAAACAATTTCTGAAGAACTTTCCAAAGCAGACAAACTATTCTCAGCTACAAGCAGCAATCCTGCTTCCCAAAAGGCCGATGCGTGCATCGCTATTCTGATGCAATGTGTGGACTATCCTCCGGCCCTGTCATTTCTTCGCGCAACCGCGCCCCTGCCTTGCAGCAGTATTGCGGTTACTCCGGTGCCGGGCACCGGGATTATCAACATAAGCTGGGGCCGCTCTACGGAATTGGGCGTCAGTTATCGGCTTGTCAGAAAAGCAGGGAGTGCTGCAGCCTCATCAGAAAACGATGGGGACATTCTCGTTGATAAAACTGCGGCGGCCTCATTTGCAGATGAACGCATAAAGCCGGGCCAGGCATACACATATTCTGTTTTTGCCATGAGATGGGATGTGTATTCAGCGCCAGTTTCCAAGGCAGGGACGCTTTACTCTGACATAAAGAACTGCCGCGTTTCTCAGCGTGGCACTGGGGTTCGGCTCACATGGGATGCACCGGATAACAGCCGCGGTGCAACAGTAACCCGCACGTGCGAAGGAAAAACTGTTACTCTTGCCAGCAATGCGCACGGCAGTTATGAAGACTTTGACACTCAATACGAAAAGACTTACATCTATAAGGTTTTTGCAAACTACGCTGGAGCCAAGAGAAGCACAGGCATCGAGAGCGTTATTACGCCTTTGCCGACTATTGATCCGTTTTCGATTCGTGCTGCTCAGGTAAGGGATAATATCTACAAAATCTCTTGGACTATAAAACAGCGCGGAATTGCTCTCCGGGTTATGGCCAATGGAAAACTGTCAGTTGAAAGCAAGTCCGATGATGGGGATGTTCAAGTCAATTTGCCAAAGGAAACATACTGCAGGGTTTCTGTTTTGGCATATTCCGGCGGAAAATGGATTAACAGCGAAAACAGTATAGAGATTAGTACTTACACATCTTGCGGGATTGACAAAACGGCAACACGCATGGAAGAAAGCCTGATATCCGGCCGTAATGGCATCAGTTACCGGATTGACTTGAAAATCTTCCTTTCGGGAAAAATACCTTCCAACGTATCTGCTTTCTATTATGCAGTTAGAACCACAAAATCAGAACCCAGATGGGCGGCCATAGAGGAAATCGGGAAGGCTGCTGATATCCAAAGGATTTCTCTGGATGTTTACCAAAAGCAGGGGTTTATTCCCATCCAGGACTTTGTCCTGAATGAAACTAAATTTTTCATATCGGTTTTCACCTGCTACTCTGCAGGGGGGAAGGAAATTATTGCCAAGCCGCAAAAAATGAAGATTGACCGTCCGCTTAATGCAAACCTGTTCTGGTCTGTTTCCTACCGGATGTTTGAAGGATTAAAACTGATGATCGAGCTAAGCGGCAACAAGCCGATAGAGTATGTCCCCGAACTCATTCTTTGCGTTTGTGATGCAAATCAGTTCATTGCATCACAGGATGACAAAAACGCTCAAATGATTATGAGGATACCATCTGTTGACTTGAAAACTCCGACAACTGAATACTGTAAAACGTATTCGGTAAAAACAGAGCTTCCCTCCCGG
>CANSRB010000155.1 GCA_947649285.1 uncultured Clostridia bacterium | reverse complement strand
CGTCCAGATAATCACTTTCAAAAATCACAACTGCTTTTTCATTATTTCTTTCAGTAATAATCCGTTGAACTGTCACTGGAATCGTCCGTGTTGATTTTGAATCAAATTTTAGATGAAGGCTGCGCCCTTTCCGAAACAGATCGGCTTCCTTCCGGCTGATTACTGCTGCAAAATACCAGATATCCTCCGTAACAACCTTACCTATCTGGTTGCTCTCTGTTATCCTCTGTTCTGTAAGCCAGCTTTCCGCCTGATTGATTGTCAGCTTTTCCAGCATTTCCGGTGTGAAATCCGTCTCATACCCATCCACAACATTGGCAAAATAACCAGATTCTTCGGCAATAATCTGCGGTGTATTCTGCGGAATTTGTGCATTCAGCTGAGCAATTCGTTGATCCAATTGAGCAATTGCATTATCATAACTGATTGAATTATCCACGCAGACTGCAAACTTCCCCATGTTCAGCATCAGCTTGGCGGAAAGAGCTTCAAGATCCGTAAAGTTTCTTTCGTCAATACAGGAAATCAGCTCTAGCTTATCCTCTGTAATTTCCTTACTTAAAAGATCCAGCTTAACTCCTTCGATATTTTCACGGTTTTGCGCTTCAATCAGGATTTCCCGCTGCTTTGTTAAGGACACAGAAGCTTCCAAATTCCGCAGATCCTGTTCCCGTGAATAAATACTGGCCACTACGCCTTCCTTTGCAATTTTTTCTGCATTCCTGTAATGATACCGTACAACACCGTTTTTTTGCTGGGAAAGCACTTTTTCACTGCGGATAAAAAACCCATTTAAATCCAATTCCTGCACATAGGTACCTTTTTGAACAATTTCGGCTTCATAGGGATCGTAAAAATTGGCAAGAGCCTGTGAAATAACATAGGCAATGATGATTACCGAAAGAAAGAATACTGCAATTTTGGAAAAAACGGAATTCATTCCTTCACTTCATCTTTGGTGCTGGTATCTACAATTGAAATTTGCTTTGCCGGAATCACTGTGGAAACCGCATGCTTATAAACCAGATTCTGCTTTCCGTCGCAGTCAAGCACAATCGTAAAATTGTCGAAGCCGCGTACAATTCCTTTAAATTGAAAACCATTTGTCAAAAAAATAGTTACCGGGATCCGTTCTACCCGAGCTTGATTCAGAAAAACATCCTGCAAATTTGTTGTTTTCATAATTCTTCCATCCTTTTTAATTGAGCGATCTAAATCTGTAACTTCTTGGGAAAAAACTATAATATTATTTTTCAGTATAACACACTTTGAGAAAATTTTCTACTGAATCCCCAATTTTTTTTTCGGCTTCAGCTGTTCCAATTTCATCCAGCTTGTACCACTCAATTTGTGGATCTCTCCGGAACCAGGTCAGCTGCCGTTTTGCATACCGTCTGGTTTCCTGCTTCAAATGTTCCACTGCTTCTTCCAATGAGCAGCAGCCATCCAGATAGCCCTCCAGCTCCTTATAACCAATGGCCTGACAGGCTGTTTTCCGGTTTGGATTTTCCAATATAGTCCGGGTTTCCTCTAGCAATCCCTGCTGCATCATTTGATCTACCCGTCGGTTGATCCGCTCATATAAACAAGCGCGATCGGCGAAAGTCAGCCCAATTTTTTTTACCTGATAAGGGGTTTCCTGCTTCCGGCTTTTTTTCATCTGTACCGACATGGGAATTCCCGTCAAGCGGAACGCCTCAATCCCTCGGATAATTCGCCCGGTATTATTCGGATGTAGCTGGGCAGCCAATTCGGGGTCAATTTTCCGAAGCTCTTCCCAAAGAGCCACTGACCCTTTCTCTTGGGCTAAGAGGGTCAGTTCTTCCCGAACCAGCGGATCGCTTTTATTCTCTGCAAATTGGATATTATCCAGGACTGAGCTGATATACAGCCCGGTTCCCCCAACCAGAATCGGCAGTTTTCCTCGTTTATGTATATCCGAAAGCAATGGATGCGCCCGTTTCACATACTCTGCTACACTGAACGTTTCTTCCGGTTCTAAAAAATCCATCAAATGATGCGGGATCCCCTGGCGCTCCTCCAGCGTAGGCTTTGCAGTTGCGATATCCATGCGGCGGTAAACCTGCATACTGTCCGCCGATACAATTTCACCGTTCAAACGCTTAGCCAGCAAAATAGCCATGCCGGTTTTTCCGGAAGCAGTAGGGCCCACCACTGCGACTACAGGTATCTTTTTTTCCATACTTCCGCCTTTCCAGCCGATTAGTTTTAGGGTATCCGGCCGAACTTTTTCTCCAGCTCTACTTTCGTAAAAGCAACAACGACCGGCCTCCCATGAGGGCAGTGACGAATTTCATCATCCGCATAAACCTGCCGCAAAAGCTCAGTCAATTCAGCAATATCGCTTTTATCATTTGCTTTTATGGCTGACCGGCACGCCATAGAGTGCAGCAGATGTTCCAAACTGTCGCTGGAAATCTCTCTTTTTTGCTCCAGCAATTTCTTGGCTAGATCCAGAAAAATATCAGTCAGATCATATTCCACCAAAATAAGTGGAACCTCCCGCAGCAACAGAGTATGGTTTCCGAATTCCTCAAAGTGAAAACCTAATCGCAGGATCAACTCTTTATTCGCAAGCAGGACATCCTCTTCCTCCAAAGAAACCGATACTAGAATGGGAGTTAAAAGCACTTGGCGTTCTTCAGTAGTGATGGATTTTTTTAACTTTTCAAATAAAATCCGTTCGTGGGCGGCGTGCTTGTCCAGCAAAAAAAATTGCTGATCCCCTTCAAACAAGACATAGGTTTGAAACAGCTCGCCAATCATCCGGACAGGAAGCTCCTGTTTTTCCAGAGAAGACTCTTCTCCCTTTTTTTCTGAATCCCCTGTCAATACTGGTTCTGAAACAGGATCACCCTTTTCTTCAGGGATAAAAACAATTTTCTTTTCTTCCAACAGGTTTTTCGGGATTTCAGTCTCCGACAGACGGCTCAAATCGATAAACTGAAAAGAATCTTCCTTCGGAACTTGAACAGGGGGAGTCGCCTGATTCGGCTGAAA
Source organism: uncultured Clostridia bacterium (assembly GCA_947649285.1). Lineage (GTDB taxonomy): Bacteria > Bacillota > Clostridia > Oscillospirales > Ruminococcaceae > Paludihabitans. Next base: position 262 of record CANSRB010000155.1, on the reverse strand, counting down.
TTGATAAGCCGCTTTGGGCTGATGCAAAGTCATTCGCTCAGAATGCAAAGGCAGTTTTACCACAGGGGAAGAATCTTTGAGAACCGGAATCGGAACTTGCTCGATTTTTTCCGAATGGAAAGGGTTCAGCAGGTTCTTTTGCGGTTTTTCCGGAAGCTCCGCTGCTTTTTTGAGCAGATCCTCCTTGGCAAGAGCCGATTTTACTGCAAAATAGATCCCGTCAAAAACATCCCGTTCCCGGGAAAAACGCACTTCAATTTTT
>CANSRB010000154.1 GCA_947649285.1 uncultured Clostridia bacterium | reverse complement strand
GAAGAGATACTTTTTCATTATATCAGGTTTTTATCGGATTGCAAAGGGCGATTCCGGCAGAAGATGTGAAAAGTACGTTAATTTTAAAAGGAGCGACCACCGGTGATTTATCTAACAGGGGATTTGCATGGGGATCTTTCCCGTTTCAAAGAAATTGAGCGGAGCGGAATCAAAAAAGGGGATACGCTGATTGTCTGCGGGGATTTCGGTTTCCTTTGGGAAGGGGGACGCTCGGAGCAGAAAGCGCTTCAATGGATTGGAAAACGGAAGTATCAGGTGCTGTTTGTGGACGGCTGTCATGAAAACCATCGTCTGCTGAATGAATATCCGGAAACTGAATTTGCTCAGGGCCGTGCGCGCAGGATCTCAGGCGGGCTGACCATGCTGCTCCGAGGGGAAATTTATGAGATTGAAGGGAACCGTGTTTTCGCGATGGGCGGCGGGGATTCTATAGAACAGTTTGAACAGGGAAGGGAAGAGGCGGGGCTTCTCCCTTCGGAAGAAGAAATAGCCCGTGCCCGCCAAAACCTGGAGCAGGCGGGGAACCAGGTGGACTTGATCGTCACCCACGACGCCCCGGGGAAGATCCGGGAATTTATTGATATTGAAAGCCGCGAGGAATGGACCCGGCTGCACACCTTTTTTGATGAGCTTTCCCGGACGGTCCAGTTCCGGGGATGGTATTTGGGCAAGTATCATCTGAATAAACGGGTCCCGCCGTATTATTATCTTTTGTTTACGCAGGTAGTCCGTTTTGAATAGGAATGTCCTCTCGCGTATTTTATGAGGGGATCCGCCTTCGAGCTGCGTTCCTCCGACGTTAGACCGGGACGGTTTGACAGCAGGGAGGTTTTCCTGCTGTCCACCCTGTGGGGGTTTTCTTTCTCCCCTTTTTCTTTGAGCATTCAAAGAAAAAGGGGATGGGGCTCGGGACGCGGAGTCCCGCATTCGAATCGCGGCCGGTGGAATACGGCATCTCTTCCCCATAAAATCCTTGTTTTGGACACTTCCGTTTTGAGTCGGATTAAGACGGCGCGGTAGCCTTCCTTTTTCCTTTAAAAGGGCAAGGATGCAATCCGACGCGGGACAATCCAAGAGGATACAGAGTTTTTTAGCAGTTTATTCCAGGCTGCGGCGCATTATGCGCCGCAGCTTTTTGCATGGGGTTTTAAAATTCGATTTTAGTATTGACAAATAATATTATATAAAATATAATATTGCTGAAAAGTAAAACATGAAGAAAGAAGAAAAAGGAGGGATTCTATGCCGTTTCAGATTGGCGCAAGCCAGTTGGATTTCCTGGTGCTGGCAGTGCTCCGGAGAGAGGATACCTATGGGTATGTGCTGACGCAGCAGGCCCGGGAGGTCTTGGAAATATCGGATTCTACCCTTTACCCGGTGCTGAAAAGGCTTCAAAAGGAAGGCTGCCTGCAAACCTACGACCGCCCGTTTCAAGGAAGGAATCGGCGGTATTACTCCCTGACTCCTGCGGGCGGACGGCTGCTGGAGCATTATATCCAGCAATGGGAGGCTTACAAAGCCGGTATGGACCGGATCCTTCGGGGAAAAGGGCTGGGGGATCCGGATGAGCAGATCAATCAAGACGGAGGGGAAAGTCATGACAAGGGATGAATTTTTAGCGGCGATGGAGCGGGAGCTGATCCGCTTGAAGGTATCCGACCGGGTGGAGGCAATGGAATATTATATTGAATATTTTGAAGAAGCCGGCCCGGGGAATGAACAAAAGGTGATCGCGGAGCTGGGTTCTCCAGAAAAAATTGCGGCGCAGATCCGGGCGCAGACAACGCTGAAGGACGCGCAGCAGGACCCCCAAAACGGAAAGAAAAGCTGGCGGGCGCTTTTGGCGGCAATCGGCGGGGTTTTTGCCATCCCGATTGCTTTACCGCTGGCGCTGAGCCTTGCGGTAGTGTGTTTTTCGCTGATTCTGGTTGTCATGCTGCTGTTCGGTCTGTTTTTTCTGCTGGCCGTCTTGTGTGGGCTGATCGGCGTGCTCCTGATTGTGCTGTCTTTCACGGTTTGGATGGATGGGGCGCTCGCTGTTCTCAGCCTGATTGGCGCGGGGCTTGCGCTGATCGGTCTGGGCGGAATGTTTTTTATACCGACATTGGTGCTGTTCCGTTCCTGCCTGAGAGGGCTTTCCTCTCTGTTAGGGCGGATTACGCAGAAAAATCGCCCGGCGGCTCCGGTAAATCCGGACAGCCCGGATAGAAACTAAGGAGGGAAAAGATGAAAAAAACAACCTTGATCTTTCTTGTATCGCTTTGTATTTTTTTAGGCGGCTGCGTCCTGACAGCAGGCTGTATTGCCATGGGCGGCCCGACCCATTTTATCTGGACGCCAACCGGGGTGAAGTCCGTCCGCAGCTGGCCGGGGTCTTTCTCTCAGTGGCTGGATCAGTTTATTCAGTCCCACCGGGCGGCTGACCAGATAGAGGACGCCGTTGACCGCATAGGAGAAGCGGCCGACCGTGCGGGAGAAGCCGTTGACCGGGCTTTGGGTACAGGAAGCTGGATGGGAAACGGGAATTTTGACTGGGATTTGGATGGGGAGGAGGACTGGTACGATCCCTCCCGGCACACCTCCGGCTCCGAAGAAACCGAAGCCTTTTCTGCGATCGAGGCGGATTTGGTCTGTGCGGATCTGGTCCTGGTTGAATCCGACTGCTGGCAGGTATCCTATATCCTGCCGAAGGAGCGGGATCTGGAGTTCCTTCAGGTGGAAAACGGCGTCCTCCGCTTACGCCAGAAGGAAGCCCGCGCCTTTTCCTTCTATACGGGAAACTACCGTTCCCGGATTGTGGTTTCCTATCCGAAAGGATCGAGCCTGGAAAGGATCCGTGCAGCCAGTGTATCCGGCGACCTGAATATTGACCGGGCTTCTGTGAAAGAGATTGACTTTCAAGCGACTTCGGGGGATTTTACCGCTAAGGAAACCGCCGCATTGGAATCCTGCGAAATTACGACTACCTCCGGCGACGGGGAACTCTCCGGCCAAACAGGGCTGAAGCGGTTCCGGATGGAAACGACCTCCGGGGATCTGAGCCTGGAAAGCGTGGTGTTCTCCGGCGAGACGTTTGAGTTTTCCAGCACTTCCGGCGATCTGGATCTGGTGGAATGCCGGCTGGACAACACACAGCCTGTGCGGATCTCTACCACTTCGGGAGATTTTCTCCTGAAAGGCGTCTGGGCAAATGCGGTGAATTTGGAGTCTACCAGCGGGGATATGGAGGGGGAAGGTCTGAAATGCGGTGAAATGAACCTGTCCTCTACCAGCGGGCGGATTGACCTGTCCGGCACGCTGA
>CANSRB010000153.1 GCA_947649285.1 uncultured Clostridia bacterium | reverse complement strand
GAAGCGGGTGAATTCGCGGATCGCGGAAAGACGTTTGGCGGCGATTTCGGAGAGGGTTTTGCCGCGGGTGAAGGTGAAATAGGCGAAGGCGCGGCGTCCGGAGCGGCCGACTCTTCCGCGGAGCTGGTAGAGCTGGGAGAGGCCCATGCGGTCGGCGTTTTCGATAATGAGGGTGTTGCAGTTGGCGACATCGACGCCGGTTTCGATGATAGTGGTACAGATAAGGATATCAATTTCGCGTTCGAGGAGTTGCCGCCAGATTTCGGAGAGTTCATGTTCTTCCATACGGCCATGGGCCACGGCGATACGGGCTTCGGGGATGCGGCCATGGAGGGCGGAAGCGCAGAGGTCGATGGTTTCGATCACGTTATGGATATAGTAAACCTGGCCTCCGCGGCGGAGTTCCTTTTTAATCGCGTCACTGATAACGCCGAGGTCATATTCCAACACATAGGACTGGACGGGATGACGGTCCTGCGGGGGCTGTTCGAGGGTAGACATATCCCGGATGCCGGAAATCGCCATGTTCAGAGTGCGGGGGATGGGCGTTGCGGAGAGGGTGAGCATATCGATGGCGGTAAACATTTCCTTAAAGCGCTCCTTGTGCTTGACGCCGAAGCGCTGTTCCTCATCGACGATAGCCAACCCGAGGTCATGGAATTCCACATCCTTTTGGACGAGCCGGTGGGTGCCGATGATGATATCGATCCGGCCCTCCTTGAGTTTTTTCAGGATGGATTTCTGCTGTTTCGGGGTGCGGAAGCGGGAGAGGACTTCGATCGTCACCGGGAAGGCGTCGAAGCGTTTCAGAAAGCTCTGGTAATGCTGCCAGGCCAGGATGGTAGTCGGGCAGAGGACCGCACACTGTTTGCCGTCCATGACGCATTTGAATGCGGCGCGCATCGCGACTTCGGTTTTCCCAAAGCCGACGTCCCCGCAGAGGACGCGGTCCATCGGATGGTTTTTTTCCATATCCGCCTTGATTTCCTCGGCGGCGCGGAGCTGATCCTCGGTTTCGTCGAAGGGGAAGCGCTGCTCGAAGTCCTTCTGCCATTCCGTGTCTTCCGAGAAGGCAAAGCCTTTGGCTTCCATCCGGCGGGCATAAAGCTGAATGAGTTCATCCGCCATATCCTCCACCGCTTTTTTTGCACGCTGGCGGGTTTTTTGCCACTCGCCCGAGTGGAGGGAGTTCAAACGGACTTTCCCATCCTCCCTTGCGCCGATATACTTGGAAACCAGATCCAGCTGGGTTACTGGGACATAGAGGGTATCCGACCCCGCGTAGCTGATCTTGATATAGTCCTTGGTCACGCCCTGAAGCTCCAGTTTATGCACCCCCTCGAACACGCCGATCCCGTGGGAAACATGGACGACCAGATCCCCAGGAGAAAGATCGGTCAGGCCCTGAAGGGATTTCCCTTTTTTGAAGCGGGCGGCTTTCTTCCGGGTTTCGGCCGGACGTCCGGTAGTAATTAAAGTAACCTTTATCTCAGGATATTCAAATCCGGCGGAAAGGTTATTCGCAAACACCATCACCTTGCGGTAGGAAATAGCGTCCGCATCTTTGGCGTATTCAGCGGGCAGCCCCATCCCCTGAAGATCATGCGCCAGGGCGACGGCGGCCTTCTGCGTGCCGGCAAAGAGGAGCACTGCGCCCCCCTGTTCCAGCAGGGGGGAAACGTCCTCCCGGAGCAGTTTTAATTCCCCGGAAAAATACGAGGTCTGCACCGGATTCACCGAAAGCAGATCGGCAAACTGAATTTCCTGCCCGCTCCGGGCAAAGGTATCCATAAAAGCCGTCCGCCGCTTAGGGATCTGGTTCAGCAGATAAGGAAGGGATTCGTCGAAGGCAATCAGGGGCCGCGTCAGCTCCCCTTCCTCTAAAAGCTGCTTCTGATCCTCCTGCTGCTGCCAGAGATAGGTCTTGATACGATCCTTGCAGCTGACATACTCGCTGAAAATGACCGGCGCGTCCGGCAAATAATCAAACAGGGTGGCCGGATGCTCATAGGCCAGCGCCAGATATTTATCCAGCGAAGGCAACGAAATACCGGCCCGAATTTTTTCCAGATCCGTCTGGAAGTTTTTCTTGGCGTCTGCATTCCGCGTTTTCTGCACCAGCCCTTCGAGCGCCTTCTCCAGCTCTGCCGGGGAATCGAACAGAACCTCGCTGGCAGGCGTTACTGTAATCCGGCTGACCGGCTCGGTACGGCGCTGGGTTTGCAGGTCGAAGCTGGCCATGGTGTCGATCTCGTCCCCCCATAGCTCAATCCGGACCGGAGCACTGCAATTCGGCGGGTAGAGGTCAATGATCCCGCCCCGCACGCTGAATTGGGCCGTCCCTTCCACCTGCGCCCGGTTCTCATAGCCCGAACGGATCAGCCGCCGGGTCAGCTCTTCCACCGGGCAGGGAGCCTCCGTATCAATGGTAAAGGTCCGTTCCGCCAGCTTATCCGGAGGGAGGGTGTGCTGGAGCAGCGCTTCCATGCTGGCCACCACCACCCGGCACTCCCCGCTCTGGATCCGTGCCAGCACCCCCAGACGGATCTGTTCATATTCCCGGGAAGCCACTTCCGCCTGCCGCAGTACGAAATCTCGGGCCGGATACAGGAACGCGATCTCTTCCCCGCCGTTCATGGCGTTGATATCCTCCGTAATCCGCCGGGCCGAGGCCTCGTCATGGGTAACAGCCAGCAAAGGCTCCCCCAGATCCTCCGACAGACTGAACAGGAAATGGGCCTTGTGTACCTCGGACGGGCCGATCAGCAGGGTGGGGGTTCGGCCCTCCTCCAGGTTTTCCCGCAGGCGCGCATAGGACGGAAGCTCGTTGGCGATCCGTTTCAAAAGCTTCATTATAATACAGGCTCCCTTCTGCCCCCGGATGGAAGACGAAAATCCCCGGGAGGATGTTTATGAATTATACTGGTTCATGGCCAGGTCTATTTTCCCTTCCAGAATCAGCCGGACGGCTTCGGGACAAACGCCGCAGGCTTCCTCCAGGCGCTTCAGCTCATCGCTGCCAAACCGGGAAAGCACCCAGTCCGCCAGATCATAATCCGGATGAGGTTTTTTTCCTACTCCCAGCCGGATCCGGGGGAAGCTGTCCTTCCCGGTCAAATACAGGATATTTTTCAGCCCGTTGTGCCCGCCGTCGCTCCCCTTCCGGCGGATCCGAAGCCGTCCCGGTTCCAGCGAGATATCGTCGCAGAGCACCACTACCCGCTCAATGGGGATTTTGTAAAAATTCATTGCTTCCACTACAGCCTGGCCGCTTAGGTTCATGAAGGTATCCGGCTTCATGAGCAAGCAGCGTTTTCCAGCGATCTCCGCTTCCCCAACCACCGCCTTGAATTTCAACCGCTTGATC
>CANSRB010000152.1 GCA_947649285.1 uncultured Clostridia bacterium | reverse complement strand
CTTGGCAGGGTCAATGGTCAGGCCCGGATATTGCCGCTGGAGGCCGGCGCGATCAAGCACCAGGGCTTCGGCTTCAAACCGGCCCTCCCGGAACCCGATCAGCCGGCTTGGATCCAGCCTTTGCAGTTCCTCATGGCCGCAGCGGAGGACCCCGCATTCCTCCAGCAGCTCATCCTTGTTCCGGCTGAACACCAGTTCCCCATTCTGGAGATAGGCGATCCTGTCCGCGATTTTCTCCAGGTCGCTGGTGATATGGGAGGAAAGCAGGACGGAGTGGTCCTCCTCCTGGACGAATTCCCGGAGCAGGTCCAGGATTTCGTCCCGCATGACCGGGTCCAGCCCGCTGGTGGCTTCGTCCAGGATCAGCAGCCGTGCATGATGGGAGAGCGCGGCAGCAAAGGCAAGCTTCATTTTCATCCCGCGGGAAAAGGTAGAAACCGGCTTGCGCTCCGGCAGGGAGAACCGGCGGAGCAGGGACTTATAGACCTCTGGTTCCCACCGGCGGTAGAGGCGGCACAGGATGTTCCCAATCCGCTGCGGGGTGTATGCCGGATAGAAGAATACATCGTCAAAGACCACACCGATTTCTTCCTTGGCCTGGGTAAAACCCGGTGAGCGGGTTTCCTGCCCCAGCAGGAAGGTTTCGCCGGCATCCGGGTGAATCAGGCCCAGCATGGCTTTGAGGGTGGTGGTTTTCCCGGCTCCGTTTTCCCCGATCAGGCCCATGATGCTCCCTTCGGGCAGGGTGAGGCAGAGGTCCTTCAGGGTGAATCCGGTGTAGCTTTTGGAAAGCCCCCGGCATTCAATGGCGTTTGCGGTGTCCATAAAATCAATCCCTTTCATAGGTGATGCGGAGGATCTCGATCAGTTCTTCCAGCGGGATCCGGTTGGATTGAGCCAGCTCGGCGGCTTGGGCCAGCAGGGCTTCGATCCGGCGGTATTGTTCCTCGCGGAGGAAATCGAGGTTTTTGCGGGCCACGAAGCTGCCTTTCCCGGGAAAGGTTTCGATAAACCCGTCCCGTTCCAGGTCTTCATAGGCGCGTTTGGTGGTGATGACGCTGATGCGGAGTTCCTTGGCGAGCAGCCGGATGCTGGGAAGGGCGTCCCCTTCTGCTAAAGCTCCGGACAAGATCTGATTTTTAATCTGAGTGATGATCTGCTCGTAAATGGGTTTTCCGCTGGCGTTGGAAATGATAATGTCCATGTAGAGCTCCTGTCGTATATATACGTTATATACAGAAGTATATACTTGATATATACAGTTGTCAAGAGGGGAATGAAAATTTTTCCTGGATGCGCCTTGTACTGGGCATTTGTCTTCCTCTTCCTGTAATTTGGATGAGATATAGGCTTGTAAAATATACTTTTTGTAGAATCCAGCGAAGAATTTAACAATTAAAAAACTTTACAAACTGGCTTGACAAAAGAAAATCAGGCTGTTATAATGATTTCCAGACGATGGCAAAAGGCCGTACTTCTGTTTGAAGAAAGGCGTCCCAATCATTATTTTTCCAGAAAAGAAAGGAGGAGAGCAGATGAAAAATACATACAGTACCACTCATTCCGAATTATCTGTTTGTTCGATGCAGGTTTCGTTTGTTCCCTTCGATTATTTGGAAGGGATTGGATAAGCCGTTGCTTTTGTTCCGCGCCCGGCGCGGATTGGGAAACAATGGACGCAAGCGCACCTGAACGGATTTCAGGTGCGCTTTTTTACTGCCTTTTCATTGGTCTTTGTTCTTTAAATCGTTCAAAAGGAGGGGATTTTTATGGAACAAACATCTGAACGGCGGCGCGGCGGTAAAGCTGCCCTGCTGTTTTCCCTGACGAAGGGGTTCCGTGGGCTGCTGATCATTTCGGTAATCACCACGGTTTTTGCGATCCTGTTTAATTACCTGATGCCGCAGGTGGTGCGGTTTATTGTGGACTCCGTGCTTGGGGATAAGCCGATCGAGCTGCCCGGCATCTTCCAGCCCCTGGCGGATTGGCTGAGCGGGATGGGCGGGAGGGATTTCCTCCGCCAAAATCTGCTGATTTGTTCAGCGGCAGCCATGCTGTTTTCGGTATTGTCCGGGCTGTTCAACTATTTTTGCCGGGTTTCCATGGCGAAAGCCTCGGAAGGGATCGTCACCTCCCTGCGGAACCGGCTCTATGCCCATATCCAGCGCCTGCCCTACTTCTGGCATGTACAGCATCAAACCGGCGACATCATCCAGCGCTGCACCTCGGATGTAGATATGGTCCGCAACTTTATTTCGGGCCAGCTGCTGGAAATGTTCCGGACAATTTTTTTGATTACCCTTTCCCTGGCGCTGATGTTCTCAATGAACGCCAAGCTGTCCTGGATTGTGGTGCTCTTCATCCCGGTGATGATGTTTTACTCCGGTTTCTTTTATTCCCGCATTTCACGCCGGTTTAAAGATGCGGACGAGGCGGAAGGGGCGCTTTCTGCGACCGTGCAGGAAAACTATACCGGCGTCCGGGTAGTCCGGGCATTTGGGCGGGAATCCTATGAGATTGACCGCTTCGATGAAAAAAATAACGGGTTCGCCCGGCTTTGGATCAAGCTGGGAACTCTGCTGGCCTATTACTGGGGGGTTGGCGACTTCGTTTCCAACCTCCAGGTACTGACGGTGATCGTCCTTGGCGCGGTGGAAGCAGTAGCCGGAAATATTACCCTGGGCGAGTTCATCATCTTTGTCACCTATAACGGGATGATGGTTTGGCCGGTGCGCCAGCTGGGGCGTATCCTTTCGGAAATGAGCAAAACCAGCGTTTCGATCGAACGTATTGACGAGATCCTCCGGGCGGAGGAAGAGCAGGACGCGCCGGACGCCATCGAACCGCCGATGAATGGGGACCTGGTCTTTGAAGGGGTCAACTTCGATTACCACGGGATCAATCCGGTGCTCAAGGACATCCATTTCACGGTCAAGGCCGGTACGACCCTGGGGATTCTGGGAGGTACCGGAAGCGGGAAATCCACCCTGATGTATCTGCTGGACCGGCTCTACGACCTGCCGGAGGGCTCGGGCCGGATTACGATCGGCGGGGTGGATATCCGGAAAATCAAGCGGGACTGGCTGCGTAAAAACATCGGGATGGTGCTCCAGGAGCCTTTCCTGTTTTCCAAAACCATCCGGGAGAATATTGGTATTTCCCAGCATCTGAGCGGGGAAACCGAGCTGGAGGAAATCCGGCGGTCGGCCCGGGTAGCCGCTGTGGACGACGCGATTGTCGAGTTTTCCGAGGGATATGACACAGTCGTCGGCGAACGGGGCGTGACCCTTTCCGGCGGGCAGAAGCAGCGGGTCGCGATTGCCCGGATGCTGATGCAGCACGCGCCGGTGATGATCTTTGACGACTCCCTCTCCG
>CANSRB010000151.1 GCA_947649285.1 uncultured Clostridia bacterium | reverse complement strand
AGAGGCCAGGTCACATTTGTTCGCCGCAACAATCTGAGGACGTTCCGCCAATTCCTCACTGAAATTGGCCAGTTCCCGATTGATAATAGCGAAATCCTCTTTCGGGTCACGGCCCTCTGAACCGGAAACATCCACCACATGAACAATCAACCGGCAGCGCTCTATATGGCGCAGGAAGTCATGGCCCAAGCCAACACCATCGCTGGCCCCCTCGATCAGTCCCGGGATGTCCGCCATGACGAAGCTTTTCCCTTCATCAATTTTGACCACGCCCAGCACTGGGGTCAGAGTGGTAAAATGGTAGTTAGCAATCTGGGGTTTGGCAGCACTGACAACGGAAATCAGAGTGGATTTCCCAACGTTCGGGAATCCGACCAGTCCGACATCCGCCAGCAGCTTCAGCTCCAGTGAGAGGGTAAATTCCTCGCCCGGCTTGCCAGGCTTGGAAAACCGGGGAATCTGCCGGGTCGCTGTAGCAAAATGCTGATTCCCGGCTCCGCCCCGGCCCCCGACAGCCAGCACCACCGGTTCCGCCCCAGAGAGATCTGCCAGCAGCCGCCCGGTTTCGAAATCCCGCACCAGAGTACCTTTGGGGACCTTAATGACCAAGTCCCGTCCGCCCTTGCCTGAACAGCGCTTGGCGCCGCCCGGTTGACCATCCTCCGCCACATATTTTTTCTTAAAGCGGAAATCCACCAGCGTAGACAGGTTGGGATCCACCTCAAAAACAACACTGCCTCCCCGGCCGCCGTCACCGCCGTCCGGCCCGCCTGCCGCAACATATTTCTCCCGGTGGAACGACACCGCCCCGTTGCCGCCCCGGCCCGCCCGGATATAAATTTTAGCTTTATCTACAAACATAATCGATCGGTTCCATTTCTCCGGACTGCACCGGAATTTCATCTCTATACAATTTTTATTTTACCAAAAAAATGAAAAAATATCAATTCACTTTTTCGAGAAAAACTCCGCATTTCAGAGAGTTCAGCTTCGTTTTCCCAGGCTTTTTTGTACAGAATCTCCAATTTAATCCAAATTTGGCTTCATAGAAATCCAACACATAAAAACCCGGCGACGGAACAACCCCATCGCCGGGAACGGTTCTGCTTAAAGCGGAACGCTTATTGCTGTGCGTAAACACTGACTTTTTTACGGTCGCGTCCCATACGCTCATATTTTACAATACCGTCGATTTTCGCAAACAGGCTGTCGTCGGAACCCCGTCCAACGTTTTCACCCGGATGGATATGTGTCCCGCGCTGCTTGTACAGGATGTTGCCCGCCAGGACGAACTGGCCGTCCGCGCGTTTTGCACCCAGACGCTTCGATTCGGAATCACGGCCGTTTTTCGTTGAGCCAACGCCCTTTTTGTGCGCGAAGAACTGCATAGAAAGTCTTAACATTCGTTACACCTCCAGATCAATTATACGTATATTTTCAGGAAATTCCCGGGCCAGCAACTCCAGATGGAGCCGTAGCGCTTGGATAAAAGCGAACCCTTCCCTTGAAGACTCCCCCGGCTCTTTCCCCGATTGCGGCAGCAATAATTTGACTTCATTTTCAAATAACTCTACCGCAGCAGGAATTTTCAGAATCTCGGTAATCCCGTTCGCAGCCATTTCCACCGCAGAAGTGACCGATGCGCAGGCTATATCCCGCCCGAGATCAGCAAATCCGGCGTGTCCTCGTACACTGAACCCGATCAGCTTTTCTTCCTGCAAATAAAATTCAGCTGTAATCATGCCTTAATCTTTGATGCTCTCAATACGAAACTGTGTTTAAGTATTTATGTGGCAGAGCTTACGGCTCGAACCCTTTTTCGGCTTATAGGTAAATACTGTAATCTTTTTACCTTTGCCGTTTTTCACAGCGGTTGCTTTGACCTCTGCACCCGACACATACGGGCTGCCGACTGTCAAACCGTTTTCATTGGACACCGCGATCACTTTGTCGAAGGATACTGCGTCGTTTTCGTTTACTTCCAGTTTTTCGATGAAAACAACGTCGCCTTCCGAAACACGGTACTGTTTCCCGCCGGTTTCAATAATTGCATACATCTTCTACAAGGCACCTGCCTTTTCTATAATCTCGCTGTTTACGGGGCGGAGCAGACTCCGGCTTAAACCCTACACAAGCGGCTTTTACATTTTAACAATTCCTGAAAGGCTTGTCAAGTGTTTTGCAGAAATTCGAAAGAAAACTTCCACACTATCTCTATAAAGCGCGATTTCCCCCAAAGGCGACAATCCTCTTCAACTCATCCGAAGAACGTCGAATAAAAAAAGAAACTTGTCGGCACAGTGCTCCGCGTTCCGGCAGGCTTGTGCGGTAAGTGTCGTCCAAACGAGGTGTCTCATTCTTCTCTGCCCTATTTCCATTTTTAAAAAAGAGGGCCGCAAACGCAGCCCTCTCATCCCCAGGCGAAGCCTCCAGTTCGCCTTTTCGTTTTCAACCGCTATTTCCTGCTGAAGCAGCGCGTCAGATAGGTTACCATTTCCAGCACAGTCGGATTCCCTTTCCCCGGTTGAATTGCCTGTGTATAATGTTTTTTCAGCTCGTCCGGGTCCCCTACCAGCCAAGCTTTTTCCAGAACCGTACGGATATCCCGCTCAATACTCTCATCATTGATCCGTTTCTTTTCCTCCGGGTTCTCTGTCCGGGCTTGAAAGGTTTTAATCACATGAGGGTATACATTGCGCTTGAGAACAATCCTGCGGCTGGGATGATGAACACAATACCACGCTGCTTCCACCAGATAACCGCACCCAGTTCCGGTTACAATCCCCATTTTCGCCAGTTTGTCTTCGATCTGTTCCCTCAATGAGCGTGCCGGGATCAATTCGTAGGGATATCCTGCTGAAGCCGGATAGCTGGCCGGGGAAAGATACTTCTTTAAATGAAGAAGCTGGTCAATGGCAAATTGGGGGCTGTAGTTCCGGATATTTTTGGTCAGGATAAACCCGGAGCCCTTTTCCCGTACAAACTGCAAAGTCGTCGCATGGGTAGTGGCTGTCGTTACCAGCACAAATGGGGCGCGCTCCAGCGATTTTATCTGAAGCTGTTCCAAAAATTCCAGTCCGCTCCCTTCCTGAAGCTCCAAGTCTAAAATCACTGCATCCGGTTTCATTTCTTCGGCCAGTTTTAAAGCTTCCACGGCGCTATCTGAAATCCCAACAAGATCGATTTCCGGCTTTTCTTCCAGGTATTGTTGAAACTGCAAGCATTCCTGCTGATTATCCTCCACAATCAACAATTTCATCAAAATTCCTCCTTTGTTTTGGATGATTACTATTATAACAGATTTTTATCTTTAAAACAGGATAAATTCGACGATTTTTGCCATGTATTTCTGCTTTCGATTTCCGTTTCCTGTCGGTCAGCCTTTGGTAAAAAACCGCACGTAAAACATATTTCCGTCTGAGACTTGTCGCTTATAGTC
>CANSRB010000150.1 GCA_947649285.1 uncultured Clostridia bacterium | reverse complement strand
GCAAAAAGTGCCAGCGGTTCCGCTAATTATGATATCCTGATCCCCTCGGATTACATGATCGGGCGGATGATTGAAGAAGGGATGTTGGCGAAGCTGGATTTTGACAATATCCCCAATTACTCTAAAATTGATGAGGGCTTCCGGGGATTGGAATTTGATCCAAACAATGAATATTCCGTACCCTATACCTGGGGAACAGTGGGGATCGTCTACAACAAAACCAAAGTGACCGGACCAATCACCAGCTGGGACGTTCTTTGGGATGAACAGTATACGGGGCAAGTCCTGATGTTTGACAATCCCCGTGATGCCTATGGGATTGCGATGAAAAAGCTGGGATATTCCCAGAATACGACCGAAAAAAGCCGTATTGATGAGGCCACCCAGCTCTTAAAGGATCAGAAATCTGTAGTCCAGTCTTATGTTATGGATCAGATTTTCTCTAAGATGCCAAACGGGGAAGCAGCCTTGGCCCCCTACTACGCAGGGGACGCTATTACGATGATTGAGGAAAACCCGGATCTGGACTTTGTGGTACCCGAAGAGGGATCCAACACTTTTGTAGATTCCATGGTAATCCCGTCTACTTCTCAGAATAAAGAGCTGGCGGAAAGGTTTATCAACTTCATGCTGGAAGACGATATCGCCCAAGCCAATATCGAATTTATCGGTTATTCTACACCCATGAGCTCCGTGCGGGAACTGCTGGATGAGGAACTGAAGGACAGCCCGATCTCTTACCCTTCCCAGGAAATTTTGGACCGCTGCGATACCTTTACCCATTTAGATCCAGAAACAACCGCCTATATGCAGGAAGGATGGATTGAAATCCTTTCTTATGGTGAAACAAGCGGCACTCCATTTCTTCTGGCAATAGTTGTGATTGTTGCAGTCATACTCGCTGTACTTTTCATCTTAAAGAAAAGAAAAAACCGTTATTGACGCAGACTTCTGATTATAGTCAACGCACTTGAAAAGAAGCCAATGCTTCTTTTCACCACTGCGGCATATCATGCCGCAGTGGGCCGCGAAGCGGCCATGCGATAGGGCTTCATAGACGGCGCACAGCGCATTTTATGCGCGAACGGGCAAAGCCTGACTTGAAAATCGGCATCCGATTTTCAAGTGTGCCGACTATAAAAATAAGAAATATAGCTGATCTAAAATCCATACTGCTTGTTCCTATAGAAGCGGTATGGATTTTTAGATTATTCATTCAGCTTGCATTCTTATACAGAAAATGCTATAATAAAACAAAATATAAGAAAAAGGAAGGTTTTCGCGGCCATGGTAAAACGTTTTCTAAACTATTACAAACCTCATTGGAAGCTGTTCTGTGCGGATATGTTCTGTGCGTTGTTGGTTTCCCTTTGCGACCTGTTCTTCCCCGCCATTAGCGGCAACATCATTGATATTTATATTCCGAACCGTGAAATCCGATTGCTGTTGATTTGGGGAGGCGTACTGCTGTTTATTTTTGTAAGCAAGGCACTGCTGAATTATTTTATCCAATATTATGGGCACTGCGTCGGCGTACGTATGCAGGCCGATATGCGCCGGGATATCTTTAAACATATGCAGAAGCTCCCCTTCACCTTTTTCGACAAAAATAAAACGGGAATTATCATGTCCCGAATTGTCAACGACCTGATGGATGTCTCCGAGCTGGCCCACCATGGCCCTGAAAACATCTTTATTTCGGCTATTATGCTGGTTGCCAGCTTTTCGATTCTATGCAGTATCAACTGGATATTGACCCTGATTATCTTCGCACTGATTCCTATCCTGATTTTCTTTGCCAGCCTGATGCGTAAACGGATGGGCCGTGCATTTACCCGTACCCGGGTCGAGATCGCCGCAGTCAATGCCAGCTTGGAAAACAGTATTTCCGGGATCCGGGTAGCAAAAGCTTTCACAAATGCCAAACACGAAGAAGAAAAATTTGAAGAAAACAACGTTTCCTTCCTGAAAGCGAGGGAATTCGCTTACCGTACCATGGCCGAATTTCATTCCGGGATGGGCTTCTTAACGGATTCCCTGAATTTGCTCGTAATGGTCGGCGGCGGGATCTGCTGTTATTACGGCTACATTTCCGCCGGTGAGTTTATCAAATATCTGCTTTATATCAATATGTTTTTGACCCCTATCCGTAAAATTATTGACTTTATTGAGCAGTTCCAAAATGGAATGAGCGGATTTAAACGTTATATTGAGATCTTGGACGCTGAACCAGAGCCGGAAAATCCAAATGCGGTTTCGGTTGAACAGGTGGACGGCCGTATTTCTTTTCAGGATGTTTCTTTTACCTACGGTGAAGGGAAGGATGTCCTCTCAGATATTTCCCTGGAAATCCCCCAGGGAAAAACGATTGCCTTCGTTGGGCCTTCTGGCAGCGGGAAAACAACGCTCTGCCACTTGATCCCTCGCTTCTATGACATTTCGTCGGGGGAAATCCGGATTGACGGACGCCTGATCCAGGACTTCACTTATGAATCCCTGCGCAAAAACATCGGTATCGTGCAGCAGGATGTTTTCCTCTTTACCGGCTCGATTTGGGAGAATATCGCCTATGGAAACCTGGATGCCTCTAAAGAAGAAGTCATCCAAGCTGCGAAGCTGGCCAATATCCATGATTTCGTCATGACCCTGCCTGAGAAATACGATACCTATATCGGCGAACGAGGCGTTATGCTTTCCGGCGGGCAAAAGCAGCGGATTTCCATTGCGCGGCTTTTCCTTAAAAACCCGCCGATCCTAATCCTGGACGAGGCCACCTCTGCGCTGGACAACGCAACCGAGCTGATGATTCAGGAAGCCCTGAATAAGCTCAGTCAAAACCGCACCACTCTGGTGGTAGCACATCGTCTTTCTACCATCAAAAACGCAGACCAAATCGTGGTGCTGACCGACGAAGGGATCCAGGAAATGGGCTCCCATGAAGAACTGATTGCTCAAAAAGGGCTTTACAGAGAGCTTTATGAATCCCAGTTCCGTCTTACAGTCGGAAGCGTTTAATCCCAATAATAAAAAGAAAAGCCACCTCTAAAAAAGTGGCTTTTCTTTTTATTCTATTTCCATACATCCGGAAAAATGGTTCTAACAGGAAACTGGATCAATTATAGTCCCGGCTGTCTTTTCTGCCCCGTCCGCCGCGGCGGCGTTCCTGCGGCTTCTTCATATCCGAAAATTTTTCATCGCTGGACTTAATAAACTTCGAAAGCATATCTTCAAAGGAATTCTCTTTGGCCGGGCCGGAACGGCTGGACTGAAAAACCGGAGCTCCTCCCCGGTTTGCAGGAGAATATCCCTCCGACCGGTTGCCTCCTGGTTTTGAGGAAGGGCGTCCCCCTCCCCCATTGCCACCCCGGTTCCCGCTATTTGAGGAACGGTTTTCCCGCTTGGGAAACGGGTTTTGCTGCTGTGGCAGGGCTCGTTTAATCGACAGGCTGATCTTGCCGTTATCGCCGATATTCAGAATTTTCACCTTGACCATCTGTTGTTCCTTGAGATGTTCCGAAATATCATTGACATACGACTGCGATACTTCAGAGATATGTACCATACCTACGCTTCCGCCCTCAAGCTCGAC
>CANSRB010000149.1 GCA_947649285.1 uncultured Clostridia bacterium | reverse complement strand
GATAATCTGGCAGCCAAAGATAATAAGGAAGTCGGCCTTTATCTGGACATCAGCTTGATGCTTCAGATTGACTCGGGCACACCGGAGAATATCGGCGGAAACAATAGTCATTTAATTGAAATCAAAGTTCCGTTTGAAACCAAAGGCAAACGCGGGATTACGGTTTACCGGACACATGATAACAATACTACGGCGCTGAAACAAGGCGGATCCGGGGAACGTTATGAATTGAGTGACGGTATGGTGACGATCTTTGCCAGCAAGTTCTCCACCTATGCAATCGGCTACGATAAAGCTGGTGGAAGCGATCCGGCACCGATTCCTCCGAGCCGTCCGTCCACCGGCGGAAGCAGCTACTATCCATCCCGGATTGATGAAAACTGGATCTTTGTTCGTCCGCAGGGGATGGGCACAGTTACCCCAGGCGACTGCACTGCCTACGACGGCGATGATAAGACCTTCACCTTTACCCCGGATTCCGGGCACAAGGTCGGCAAGGTACTGCTGGACGGTGAAGAAGTAGCAACCGACGGCAAGAGCTATACCCTGCGGAATATCACCAATCCGCATACCTTAACGGTTATTTTCGTACAGGATACGGCGGCTGAAAACGAAGAATCCAAGCCGTCGGATCCGATCAAACCGGACGCGACTCCGAACGCACCGACAGGGGTTGAAACTCCTTCCCTGGCTCTGCTGATGGGTATTGTCCTGATGGGCGGTTATTTCCTGACCCGCCGGGCAAGAAGCGTTCGGAAGCATTAAGAGAGATTCTTTCTCTAAATAGATAGCGTCAAAGATAGATAGCATTAAAAGCAGAACCACCCTTCTAATCATTAGAAGGGTGGTTCTGCTTCATGTCCGGGGTTAATCAGGCATTCGCGGAATAGTATTCGGTTAATATTTTTGCTAAAGCTTCGGGGTTTTCTTCGTTTACAACATGGCCCGTGTTTTCAATCACCTTGAATTCTGCATTCTTGATGTTTTCGGAAAAGTAATACGCGGATTTCAAATTGGCCTTATCTTTCTTTCCGCAAAGGATTAGTGTGGGGCACTGAATACGATTCACCTTGCTGCTGAAATCGATGTCCTTCATTGAGCTTCCTAAAACAAAAGTGTCCTTTTTATCAAATGCCATCGTTTCAAAAATGGATTTTGGAAAAAATCTGAAAATTATATTTTGAAAACCCAATGCCGCCTTTGGAATTTTATGCGGCGTTCCAATTAAAACTAAGGTTTTTACTTTTTCCGGGAAATCCAACGCATAATTTATCGCCAAAATACCGCCTAAGGAAAGACCGCACAAATGAATTCGCCCCTCCGTTTTATGGCAGTACTTCGCAAATGAAGCGTATAGATTTTCATAATTGGCTTCTTTTCCTTCAAGGATGGAAGCCAGATTTGGACACAAAATATTCTCTGGGCTTGGCATACCTGAAATGACTTTATTCCAGCTTGCTGCTTGATGTCCCGAACCGTGAATAAGGATTTTTTTCATCATAGACTTCCTTTTCTGCTTTGTTTGACATTCTCTATTTCGTCCTGTCCTGAATTTGCAGGAGCATATCGCCGGCATAGGCTTGCAGAAGGGATTTGTCCCAGTTCAAAGGGATACCGGTTTCATATTCCGTGACCGCGTCCGCAGCCAGATGGACATAGGCTTGGGGAAGATGTGCAAGCCCCCAGCTCCCTCCTTCCTGCTTGGAGAGGATCAAATGCTCCCTTCGGTAGGCTAAAACCCGGCATAAATTGAGGATGAAATAGACTGGCTGCTGGATAATATCTTCCCTGGCATTTTCGATATCCCTCCAGATACTGTCAAAATATTCAGCTTCTCCCACTTCGGCAAAGACTTCCGGGATTTCTTTCCCGTAAAGGGTTTTCCCCCGGTGGTATGTGATGGTAAAATGGGCCGCCAGATCCGGGTCTGTCCCCTTCATCTTTTCCACATAGCTTTCCGGGTCAGAGCGGTACCAATCCAGGTGCTGAGGCGAAAAATGAAATTCATAAGGAGTCGGGTAGACAAAAGGCTTACAGGCATTTTCCCGGACGATGCTGAGTTCAATCCCTTTTGCAGGGGCTTGCTCATTGAGTGCGGCGATCATGTCCAAATACTGCCGTTTCTGTAGGCGAGAAGGCTCCTCCTTCACGACAACCAAAAGGTCAATGTCACTGTTTTTTTCATGGAAGCATCCCATAGCGGCCGAGCCGTGAAGATAAATCCCAATCAGGCTGGGACCTAAAATTTGCTTGCTTTGCCTTATAATACGGCGAAGCAGCGGCGTATAGGAATTCATTGAAGCACCTGCTTTCTAAAAGACGGCTGTTACAGGATCAGCGTCCCGGCGAATCCCACGGCCAAAGCCAGCAGTGCCGTCACACAGCAGTAAAGGGCGACGGTACGGCCTTTGAGCACGCGGGTCAGAATGACGGCGGAAGGGATTGACAAGGCCATGGCGGACAACGTAAACGCCAGTGCGACTGCGGGGGAAATCTGGATCAGCAAACGGAGCACCGGCGCAATCGAAAAGATATCCGAATGGATAGGGATGCCGATCAGAGAAACCGTCAGGATGGAGAGCCCTTCGTTCAGGTGAACCAGCTGAACAATCTGTTCGATTGAGAAAAACGCGGCCACTCCGGCGGACAAGGCTACACCCAGCAGGATATACGCCCAGCACCGCCGGAGAACCTCCCGGGTATCCGTCCAGGCGATGGTAAAACGGGTGCGGAGGCTGGGCTTCCCGGTTTCCTGGTGATTGTGGAGATGCTCGTGATGGTGCTCCTCATGGTCAGCGGAAAGGGTTTTGACGCCGCTGTCCATCCGGAGGAACGAAAAACAGAGAGCGGATAACAGCAGGACCGTCAGCCCGGCGATCAAATAGGCCGTTCCGAAGGAAACACCGGCTACCGCATAAAGCGAAACCAGCGTGGTCAGGTTCATCAGAGAGGAGGCTGTGAGGTAAACCAGACAGACGCTGACCGGAACCCCCATGGAAACCAGCCCCATCAGCACCGGTGTGATGCTGCAGCTGCAAAAGGGGGAGATCACGCCCGCCGCTGTCGCCAGCAGGAAGCCAGGCAGGCTCCGCAGCCGGGCAAGCCGCCGGTGCAGCAGATCCATATTGAGGTAGCTGCTGAAAAAGTAAACCGTCAGCATAACGGCCAGCAAAAGGACAAAAATAGAAATTGTATCAATGATAAAATGGTTCAAGAAATCGTCCCAGGGGGCAGGGATCGGAAGGGCGGAGAGCAGATGCTCGATCAGTTCCCCGAAAAATCCGTGGTCGTGGTTCATGAGATGCCTCTTTTCTATCTAAAAAGGATGTTGTCCGTGTGAGGTGTTTTGCTGTCATCCGAGTATAATCAATCTCTTGCATTTATTATATCATTGCTGTCAAGAGGAAAAGGGCGCATTTTCAGGGTTGTCTTATAAATGGACAAGCTTTCAAGAGGAGCAGCCCTCGAGCGGGCGGGACGTTCCTCCGGCGCCGACCGGGGCGGCCCGTCCATAGGGATATTTCCTTTTGTCTACCATGTGGGGGATCCCCCTGGACGGTTTTCTTTTTCCCCCTTTTCTGGGAGGGCTCAAAGTAAAGGGGGTGACCGGCGCCGGGCGGCCAGAGCAGCCGGTGGGGGGGGCGCGG
>CANSRB010000148.1 GCA_947649285.1 uncultured Clostridia bacterium | reverse complement strand
TGGACCGCAAGCTCAGCGCTGGAAAAGAGTTCACCATCAAGGAAGAAGTCGAGCTGGCTTACGGCAAGCCCTCCATCGCTGAAATCCTCGATCATACTGCAAGCGCCTCCCTAACGGATTATAAGATCATCGCCAATAAGGTCGTACTGAAAGGGGAAATCCTCCTGCATACCCTTTATCTTCCGGAAGGGGAAACCACCGGTCCAGAAATTATGGACTGCACACTGCCGATCAGCCAGATTATGGATCTCCCCGGCATTACGGAGGAATACCAGTGCATGGTTTCCTTCTGCGTAAACAGCGCCGACCTGTTCCTCCATTCCAGTGACGAAGAGGGCTGCAAAGGGTTCGACGCAGAATTCACCCTGCGCGCTTGCTGCGAGGCAGATAAAAACGCGCAGACGGCGCTGATCAACGACGCTTACTCCACCGGTTATGAATTGCAGTCCAATTCATCCCAGGTAAAAATCGAGCACCTGCTGAGCATTGTACAAGAAAGCTGCATCTGCAAGCAGACCGTCCGGCTGCCTCAGGAGGAATTTTCCTGCATTTATGATATTGGCTGCGAGTTCACCAATGAAAACTGTAAATTGGAATCCGGCATCCTCATTCTGACTGGCAACCTGGAAATCAGTGTGCTGGCTCGGGACAGCGACAATATGCCAATTCTATTTGAAAAAAGCGAGCCTTGCGAAGTACAGATCGATCTTCATTGCGATGAAAAAGATCTTCTCTTTTCCCCGCGCATCACGGTTACATCTGTATCCTATAGCTTGATTTCAGCGAATGAGGTTGAAGTCCGGGCAGAAATCAAAATTTGCGGGAACCTTTATCAATATCAATTTTATGATATTGTCCAATCGATCAGCATCGACGAAAACGGCAAAAAGAAGCGCCGCGCCGACGCAGTGCTCCAGCTCTATTTCGCCGCCGGAGGAGAATCCGTTTGGGAAATTGCCAAGCGGTTTAATACATCGGTGGACTCTATTTTATCTGAAAACAATCTGGACGGGGAATATCTGGCAAATGCCGGGATGATCCTGATCCCGATGATCGACTAAACCGAATTTATCTTGGAACGAAAGGAAAATTTTCATCGGCAGGGATGAAAAAGAGGGTATGTTTATGGAACAATCCAATCTCTATGCAGATATCGCCAAACGGACCGACGGCGACATCTATATCGGTATTGTCGGCCCCGTGCGTTCAGGGAAGACGACCTTTATTCAAAAATTCATGGAAACCTTAGTCATTCCCAACATCGAGAGTGAATTCCGCCGGGAACGTGCGATTGATGAGCTTCCGCAGTCCGCCGCCGGAAAAACCATCATGACCACCGAACCAAAATTCATCCCGGAGGAAGCCGTCCGTATAACACTGGAGGGCAATGCAGAACTGAATGTCCGGATGATCGACTGTGTGGGCTATATTGTCCCCAGCTCCCTGGGATATTTTGAAGAAGAAGCGCCCCGTATGGTCAAAACCCCCTGGTTCGAGGGGGAAGTCCCCTTCAACATGGCAGCAGAGGTCGGGACGCGCAAGGTGATTACCGAACATTCCACGGTGGGAATCGTCATCACAACAGACGGCAGCATTACGGATATCCCCCGTGAAGAATATGCCGAAGCCGAACAGCGGGTCATTGAAGAACTAAAAGAGCTGAAAAAGCCCTTTGTCGTCCTGCTCAACAGCGTCAGCCCCAAAAGCGACCGGACACAGGAGCTGGCTGGACAGATGTCCGAAGAATACGGTGTCCCAGTGCTCCCGATCGACGCGCTGGAATTGACGACCAACGATATCCGTTCGATTATCCAGGAGATTTTATTTGAGTTCCCGGTAAAAGAAATCTCCGTCGATATGCCGAAATGGATCCAGACGCTGGAGAAGAACCATTGGCTGAAATCCGCTGTTTTCTCAGCAATACGGGAAAGTGCCGAAGGGATTTCCCATATCGCGGATATCCGGGGAATTTCCCATAAAATCTGCCAGTGCGAATATATCACCCGGTGTGAAACCGACAATATCAGCCTGGGGTCCGGCAGCGCCCATCTTTGCGTCAATCTTCAGGCAGATCTGTTCTACCGTGTGCTGGGCGAGGTAACCGGGATCGAAATTGATGGGGAAGCCGGCCTGATGCCCTGCATGATTGAACTGGCCGATATCAAACGGAAATACGCCAAAATCGAAGGGGCGCTTCAGGAAGTGGAAGCAACCGGTTATGGGATTGTCATGCCAAGCCTGGAGGAACTCAGCCTGGAAGAACCGGAAATTGTCAAACAGGGAGGAAAATACGGCGTCAAGCTGAAGGCCAGCGCCCCCAGCATCCATATGATGAAAGCCGATATCAACACCGAGGTTTCCCCCATTGTCGGCTCGGAAAAACAATCCGAAGAACTGGTGATGTACCTTTTAAAAGAATTCGAAGAAAATCCAAAAAAAATCTGGGATTCCAATATCTTCGGGAAATCCCTGCACGCTCTGGTCAACGAGGGGCTGCATAACAAGCTCTACCGGATGCCGCAGGAGGCCCGGCAAAAGCTTCAGGAAACGATTGAACGGATTATCAATGAAGGCTGCGGCGGCCTGATCTGCATCATCCTGTAAAGAAAAAACCCGGTGGAAATTCCACTGGGTTTTCTCTTTCGTCCAGAATATTCTGCATAGCTGAGAGCAAAATATAGTCAACACACTTGAAAAAACACAAATTGCGTTTTTTCAGCCAGCGTTCAATGGCCCGCTGGCTGTGTGCTCCGCACACCAGTGTTAACTATGAAGTCCGAACCAAGGCCGCTTCTGCGCCCTTTTGCGGCGGTTCTCCGCCGCAGGCTTCAAAAGAATCAAAATGATTCTTTTGAAGTGTTTCGACTATAAACCCAAACGAAAACCGGAGGTATTCTATGAACGATATTGGTTCTATCGTCTGGGATTTGGGGGATATCTCGCTGCGCTCGGTGATTTCCCTGGCGGTCCTTTTTGTGATCACCCGGATGATGGGTAAAAAGCAGATCTCCCAGCTGACCTTCTTTGACTATGTGATCGGGATTTCAATTGGCTCCATCTCTGCGGAGCTGGCGGCTAACGACGATGTCCCCTATTCCCATGGGCTGGTCGCTGTCGCTATTTACGGGGCCATCGCCGTCCTGATCTCGGTTTTAACCAATAAAAGGCTTTGGGCCCGCCGGTTTTTCACTGGCCGCGCTTTCATCCTGATTGACAAAGGCAAAATCCTGGAAGAAAATCTGACCAAAGTTCGGTATGATGTCAATGACCTCCTTGCCGAAGCGCGGAATGCCGGTTACTTCAATATCAGCGACATTGAATATGCCGTGATGGAAACCAACGGGAAACTCAGCTTCCTTCCCAAAGAAGAAAAAAGCCCTCCCCTGCTGGAGGATCTTGGGATCCAGAAGAAACAGGAAGGCTTAGTCGCCAATGTTATCATTGATGGGAAGGTGATGAGGGAAAACCTTCAAAATGTCGGATCGTCTTGTAGAATGTACCTATTGCAGATATTCCATCAAGCTCAAATCCAACGGCTGCTGGGGAGAAAAAGGTTACTTTACCAAAGATACAGTTCCTACCGAATATTGCTATGGGCATGGCGGCTGAGTGAAGCATATATAAAAAATCACCTCATATATATTTATGAGGTGATTTTTATGTTTGCTGATTTGAAACGGGATGCGG
>CANSRB010000147.1 GCA_947649285.1 uncultured Clostridia bacterium | reverse complement strand
GGAGGTTCACTCGCGGATAGCTTTCTAACGTTAGCCGCACCCTTCCTCCCTTTTGACGGAATGAATGAAAAAGGCCTTGCTATCGCTCTGCTCGCAGTACCGGAAGCACAAGCGCCCTATAACCCGGATCAAATAACGCTGAATACCACCACGGCAATCCGCCTGGTGCTTGACCGAGCAGCGACAATCGAAGAAGCCGTTGAATTGCTGAAGCAGTACAATATCTATTTTTCCGGAGGAATCGAGTGCCATTATTTGATTGCCGATGCGAGCGGGCATTCTGTTATTTTAGAATATGTCGACCAGGAGCTTCAGGTTATTGAAGCGGAAGCGGATTATCAAATCGCTTCTAATTTCATTGCCTATGAGGGACGGAATATCGGAGAAGGCTTTACAGAATTTGAACGCTATACTCAAGTACAAAATGCTATCGAAATCAATGGAAGCATACTTGAAACGGCCCAAGCTGTTCAATTGCTCGCCGATGCCGGCGTTTTTGACGGCGATACAGACAAGCTTCAATGGAGCGTTCTTTATAACCTCACAACGGGGGACGGAGAGATTTTTGCCCATCGGAAAACGGATCACCGCACCAAATTCCATCTGGATACAGGCCGATAATACATTGATTTTGGGGTTATCAGTCAGTACCCGTCTTGAAGAAAAAACGCCAAACCATGCAGGGCAGATGCCCTGCATGGTTTGGCGTTCCGGATGACTCTCCTGTCATTCCTCCTCTTTTTTGATCTTAAAGATCATGCGAAGGATTCCGGACAAAATCTTAGGGCTTTTGATAACAACAATTTTCACAATAGATTCTCCTCTCTGCTGGGACAACGCCGAAAATGCCTCCCGGCAATCCCCTGGTTAAAGACATAGTCCTGCGCTCCATGAAATAAGGCCAGGCTCAGCACTTTTTCCCGAAAAACAGAAAATACAGCGCCGCAATCCCGCCGGCCAACAGCATAAATCTCCACGATACGAATAACAGTCCCACCAAAATCGCGCCGCACAAAAGTCCTTTGACAAAATTCGAGCGGAACAGTTCCTCCAATCGATTCATCGTTTTTCCTCCGTTTCCGCATTCCGGGGCGGTTCTCCCTCCCCACATCCCCATTATACGCAATTTAGAAAAATCGGTGAAAAAAGAAAGGAATAATACTATTTCGTGATAAAAAAATTAAAATCTTTTTATCGCGGCGTGATACGCCCCGGACCGCATTCTGCTGCCCAATAAAACGACTGCATCGTTTTATTAATCCCTTCTACCCTCCGTGTTGATAAATGCCTACTAATTTCCCCTCTCGTCAAAATGACGGAATGAGCAGTGAGACACCTCGTTTTCATTGCTCATTAAAAACAGATTGTATCCAACGAATTCTTCTCTGTATGGATTCTTTTACAATTTTACTTCCAGGTGCCGCTTCATAGCCATGACATACGCCTTTTACTTCATGAAGTTCTGTAGCAATGCCTTCTGCCCGTAACCTTTCTGCAAAGGCGATCCCTTCGTCACGAAGGCAATCAAACTCAGCTACTTCCATATAAACGTTGGGAAAATGCTTCAATGATTCTGCTTCTATTGGTGAAGCATATTGAACTTGTTTGGGTTCCTGATTTCCTAAATAAGCATTCCAAAACATTTTTGTTCGTATTGCATCCCAAACAGGCGTATCCGTAAATTTTTTCATAGACTCCGTTATCATACGTCTATCTGTAACAGGGTATATTAGCATTGCTCCCAAGGGTGAAATCCGAACTCTATCCCATAGCATCAGGGTAACCGCAGCGGCAAGATTTCCCCCAGCACTATCGCCTGCAACAACTATTTTATCTTTATTGATTCCTAACATATCAGCATAATCATGTATCCACTGATACGCGCAATAACAATCTTCAACGGCAACAGGATATTTATTTTTAGGTAATAATCTATAATCTGTAAAAACAACCTTGCATCTTGCCATTTCTGCATACCATTTTGCCACCTGATAGTGCGTCCTTGACGCTTTCAGTAAAAATCCTCCGCCATGGTAAAATACAATACACGGAAGAATACCTCTGTTCTGCTTTGGTTCAATGACAAAAGTAGATATTTTTCCGTTCTTATATCCGGGCGTTACGTACTTTGTTACGGTAACTTTGTCATCTGATGCACATATAGATAATTTCATTACCATATTCACAATCGGATATAAATATATATTTGAGGGTGTTTTCTGTTTTGCCAGTTTTGTCAATTCGCTGTCTATTCCGTATTTTGTCATATGCCATCTTCTTTCAATTGCCATGCTCAAATCTAAAGAATGCCGATTTTCTGCTTTGATTATAGCACTGACAACGATTAGTTTCCAGCTGCGATTCGTAAAATCGCTGGTGTTTCAATCCATCAACACGAAAGGTAAAAGAGACTTTTATTAAGAATTAGTAAGGCCTTGGTCCCTTTCATTTTGGGGCCTGTTCCCGACGATATAAGAATACAGAAAGGGCCGCTGAAAACAGCGGCCCGAATCATTGAATAGATACTTTATTTCAGTTGCCAGTCCTTTAACTGCCGGGCATCCCGGTATAGTGCCGTATAGCTCTCGAAGCGGGAGGAGGCGATCTTTCCCTCCCTCAACGCTTCCAAAACCGCGCAGCCTTTTTCGGCAGTATGAGAACAGCCTGTAAACCGGCATCCCTCCTCCAGGAAAGGCTCGAATTCACGAAAACAGCCGGCTAATTCTTCCTTCCGGATAATCTCATACTGTCCCAATTCCATACTTCCGAAGCCGGGCGTATCCGCCACCCAGCCCTCTATACCTGGTAGGCGGTAAAGCTCGACATGCCGGGTGGTATGCTTTCCCCGCCCCAGCTTCTTGCTGATCTGAGCGGTTTGCAGTCCCAATTCCGGGCAGAGATTATTCAGCAGGCTGGATTTGCCAACCCCAGTATTTCCCACAAAAGCGGAAAGTTTTCCACGCAGGCATTCCCGTACTTCGGCAAAGCCCGCGCCCTCTTTCAAGTTACAAACGGCAATCACCCGGAAACCGGCCCTGCGGTAAATCTGTTCCAGCTTTCCTGGATCGCCTAGATCCGTTTTGGTAAATACCAGGATAGGCTCAATCCCTTTATACTCACAAACCGTTACCAGCTTATCCAGCACCAGCAGGTTAGGGGAGGGGGAGATCACCGAAACCACCAGAAACAGCTGGTCCAGGTTGGCCAAAGGGGGCCGCCGGAACTCATTTTTCCGGGGCAGCACCTCCACCACGTTCCCCTTTTCGTTTTCATCCAATTCAAACAGAACCTGATCCCCTACCAACGGGGAAATTTCTGTATTCCGGAACCCGCCGCGCGCCCGGCACTCATAAACCTTTCCTTCACATTCCGGATAGTAAAAGCCGGCGATTGCCCGGGTCAGCAGGCCCTGTTTTTTTTCCATCCTTTACCCTTCCCTTTTGGTTGGATTATTCGAACATATTATATCGCTTTACCATCTCAAAGTCCGGGGATTTCACCGGGTTGGCTGTTCCGGCGGCGAAGTCCAGGTCATAGATCGCAAAAATCTCAGAATCCACCATAATCATGACCTCATTCGTTTCACTCCGAGGGACAGAACCATTGATCGTACCACTTTCATCCGTTTCGAAGGTAAACGTCAAACGCTCCTGTATAAACGGGTTGATATACCGGGTTTCATAGAACTGATCGTTGATATAAATATCGAACATATAATCAATATCGTCGGCGTCTGCCGGGAATTTCAGATTGATTTCCACACTGGATCTTTCCGGAACCCCGT
>CANSRB010000146.1 GCA_947649285.1 uncultured Clostridia bacterium | reverse complement strand
AAGGGGACCCCCTTGGCGCATTTCTTTTCCCCATTTCTTTGGGCGCCCAAAGAAATGGGGCGGGGTGTGGGGCGCGCAGCCCCACAAATCGGCTACCGCAATCTCTCCCCCCCAAAAAAACAAACACGGCCGGGGCGGCATGAGCCTCGCATCAAAACAAAATCGCGGCAGGACAGCTCAGCGGTTGGCCAGCTTGGCCGGCATCTGGACCGGTGCGTAGAGGGCGTCAGCAATCTCCTGGAAAACCGGGGATGCGTCCTGGTTGCCGCTCCGGGCCTCCTCTACCACGACGGACACGACATACCGGGGGGATTCTGCCGGGAAAAAGCCGGCGAACCAGCCTAAATATTTTTCCTTCCCGTTTTCGTCCAGCTGTCCGGTCTGAGCGGTACCGGTTTTCCCTCCCGCCGTTACATACTGCGGCTTGGCATATTGGTTTTCGTTTTCCATGACGCAGGCAGTTAACATTTCCTGGAGCAGCGCCGCGATTTCGGGTGTCATGGCCTGAACCGGCAAAAGCTCCTCCGCCGGTTCATCAATAACCTGGCCGGAGTCCGTGTATCCCTCAATTAAACGGGCGGCGGGGGTACTGCCGCCGTTCACTACCGCACAAATCATCTGGGCGACCTGGATGGGTGTCGCTGAAAGCGAGCCCTGCCCAAATGAAAAATTGGCCGTTCCTGCGGGTCTTTCCAGCTCTTCGGCATCCGGCAGGCTGCCGCTGGACGAAGCGTAACCCGGCAGGAATTCCGATTCCCGCCCAAAAGAGAGGTCGCTGGCCAGATTGCGGAGTATCTGCGGGTCAAACTGCTGAGCCAGCTGGATGAAATAGGGATTACAGCTCACCTTGAATGCGTCATCCATCGTAATCCAGCCGTGTCCAGCCAGGTCATGGCAGCGGAAGGTCTGGCCTTTTACGGTAATCCAGCCCTTACATTCGAACATGGTTTCAGCCGGGAGCCCCTGTGAAAGGGCCGCGGCGGCGGTTGCAATTTTAAAGGTAGAACCTACACAGTAGGAGGCAAAGGTGCGGTTCAGGAGGGGGGCGTTTTCGGTGTCCTGCATCGCTTCGGTAAGATGGCTGGCCGAATAGCTGGGAAAGCTGGCCGCCGCCCGGATTTTTCCGGTGGAGGGTTCCATGACGATGACCGCGCCCCGCTGGATTGATTTTGCCCCGATCCGCTCAATCACTTCCTGGATGCGGTTGTCCAGCGTCAGTACAACGCCTGCGATGGGGATTGGCGCGAGATCGGTTTGGATTTCCGCACCGGCCAGCACACTGCGGCGCCCGTCTGCCGCATAGGTGACGCGGGAGGTCTGGGAATCCTCGTTAAGATAGTCGTTCAATGCCTTTTCCAGTCCGCTGACGCCCTCCCCGTCCTGGGTATAGCCGATGATGTGCGGGGCCAGCTGGTTCTTTCCGGTACGTATCGGCACTTCGAATACCTGTGTCAGGGGGATGCCGGTCTGAGGCAGCCGTGATTCGGCCAGGAAAGGCTTTCCGGAAGTCAGCAAGGCGCTTTTTTCTTCCGGGGATTCTCCCAGCAGCAGGGTTTGGTTATTTAAAAAGCGCGGCAGGGTTTCACTGGTCGGTAGACAGGCCGCCAGGTAGCGGGTGTCTTCATCAACGAGACGGTTCAGACGGCAGTCATAGATCGGACGGCGCGTCCGGTTGAAGGTCAGGGTATAGCGGGACTGGGTTTGTGCGGTTTTGGCCAGCGGCTCGTCGACCGACAAACTGCCTACCCGCAGGAATAATAGTACGGATGTCAGCATGAAACTGAGAAAAACCAGGATCAATCGCTTATTCAAATGGACTCCTCCTTCCGGTTTTTGGGCCGGGTTTCTTCTTTGAAAATTTGCTCCTTTCTTAGTTTGGCGAACTTTTCTAGAAAAAACCGTCCCCACTACAGCCCCTTCTTTCATAACGGAGAAATTCTGCCGGAAGTATTGAAATTTGACAAAAAAAATGCCATAATGCAATAAACAAATGGTCAGATCAAGTCTGGGTTTTCTCTTCCGGACAGAGGGGGAGCGGAGATTGGGCTTTACAGTGTGATGGAGGTTTTTATGGAAAAACAAACCGTATTGATTCTGGATTTCGGCGGGCAGTATAATCAGCTGATTGCACGGCGTGTCCGTGAATGCAGCGTTTACTGCGAGGTGCATCCCTATAATAAGCTATGCGTTTCGGAAATCCGGGAAATGGCGCCAGCCGGCATTATTTTCACCGGCGGTCCTAACAGTGTTTATGCCGATGGGGCGCCCCGGGTAGACAAAGAGCTTTTTGAATTGGGGATTCCGGTTTTGGGAATCTGTTACGGGGCTCAGCTGATGACTTATGTGCTGGGCGGAAAGGTTTCTTCCGCGGAAGCGCGGGAATATGGGAAAACGGAAACCGTATTTGAAACGGAAAGCCTCCTGTTCCGCCATCTTCCCCGTGAAGCAACGACCTGGATGAGCCATACCGATTTGATCGAGCAGCTGGCCGAAGGATTCCGGATTTGTGCGCATACGACAAACTGCCCAGCTGCGGCGATCGAGAATCCGGAAAAGAAGCTGTATGGGATGCAGTATCATCCGGAGGTACTGCATACGGACAACGGTACGGATATGCTCAAAAACTTCCTTTATGAGGTTTGCGGCTGCAAAGGCGATTGGACCATGGGGAATTACGCGCAGGAGGCGGTTGAGCAGCTGCGCGGGAAGATCGGTGAAGGCAAGGTGCTGCTGGCCTTGTCTGGTGGTGTCGATTCCTCGGTTTGTGCCGCGTTGCTGGCGAAAGCCGTAGGCAGCCAGCTGACCTGCATCTTTGTGGATACCGGGCTGATGCGTAAAAACGAAGGGAACGAGGTAGAAGCCGCCTTTTCCCAGTGGGGGATTCAGTTTGTCCGCGTAAATGCGGAGGAACGCTTCCTGGGCAAGCTGGCCGGTGTGACGGATCCGGAGCGCAAGCGGAAAATTATCGGGGAAGAGTTTATCCGTGTATTTGAAGAAGAGTCCAAAAAGATTGGCGCGGTGGATTATCTTGCCCAGGGAACGATCTATCCGGATGTGATTGAATCCGGAATTGGTGATGCCGCTGTGATTAAGAGCCATCACAATGTGGGCGGGCTGCCTGATTATGTTGATTTCAAGGAAATTATCGAACCGCTCCGTCTGCTCTTCAAGGATGAGGTGCGGCAGTTAGGCCTTGCGCTCGGCCTTGCCGATTATCTGGTCTGGCGCCAGCCATTCCCGGGCCCGGGCTTGGGCATCCGGGTAATCGGGGAGATTACGAAGGAAAAATTGGATCTGCTCAGAGAGGCGGACTTCATTTTCCGCAGTGAAATTGCTTCTGCCGGGTTGGACCGTCAGATCCATCAATACTTCGCTGTCCTGACGGATATGCGCTCTGTAGGTGTGATGGGGGATGAACGCACCTATGATTATACCCTGGCTTTGCGCGGTGTCACGACAACTGACTTCATGACTGCAGATTTTGCACGGATCCCTTATGAGCTTCTGGAGAAAATTTCTTCCCGGATTGTCAATGAAGTACAGCATATCAACCGCATTGTTTATGATATTACGACGAAACCTCCGGCAACGATCGAGTGGGAATGACCGTCAAAACGGCGCAAACCCGCATGAATACAGACTTTTTGACCTGTCACTTTGCCTTGTGATACTGGTTTGATACTATTCGTTTCAACCCGGTCACACAAGAGAATGATTGCAAAGGGCAAGCGAACCGCCCTGCTGAACGACAAATTCAGCAGGGCGGTTTTGCTTGCCCTATTTTTCTTTTCTCCAGGGTACATAGTATTTCGATTCTTTCCCGTCATCGCAGGTACTCGGCCAGTTGATTTTCCATTCAAAGTATTCTTCCCTGGTAATCTCCCCGGCGTGTAGCTCCTGCTGGC
>CANSRB010000145.1 GCA_947649285.1 uncultured Clostridia bacterium | reverse complement strand
GTAAACCATCGGGTCTATGGTATGCGAGTCGGTTAAAGCCAGGATGGTAACTTCCGGCCCGGTGAGGTTTTCTTCAATGACAATCCGGCTCGCGCTCTGCCCGAATATCCGGTCCTCCATGATGGAACGGATCCCCTCTTCGGCCGCGGCCAGATCCTCTGCGATCAAAACGCCTTTCCCCAGCGCCAGGCCGTCCGCTTTGATGACCGTGGGAAACCGGTTCTGCTCCCGGACATACACCATCGCTTCCGCCGGATCCGAGAAAATTTCATAAGCCGCCGTAGGGATCCCGTACTTTTTCATCAGGTTCTTCGAAAAGACCTTGCTTCCCTCCAGGATTGCCGCCGCCCGGTTCGGGCCGAAGCAGCGGATCCCAGCTTCTTCCATCGCGTCGGCCATCCCAAGAACCAGCGGGTCGTCCGGCGCAATGACGCAGAAATCAATCGCGTGGGAAACCGCAAACTCCACCATTTTTTCCAGGTCGGTCGCCTTGATCGGGACGCACTCCGCCAAGGCGGCAATCCCGCCGTTGCCGGGAGCCGCGTAAATCCTGGAAACCTTGGGGCTTTCCGTCAGCTTGTGGATGATCGCGTGTTCCCGGCCGCCGCCGCCTACTACCAGAATATTCATCAGGTTTCTCCTTCTCTTAGTGATGGAACAGCCGGATCCCGGTGAAGGCCATCGCAATATCGTATTTATTGCAGGCCTCGATCACGTTGTCGTCCCGGATGGAACCGCCCGGCTGGGCAATACAGCAAACGCCGCTGCGATGGGCGCGCTCAATATTATCACCGAAGGGGAAGAAGGCATCCGAGCCCAGGGCAACCCCAGTCAGCTGATCCAGCCAAGCGCGTTTCTCCTCCCGGGTCAGCGGCTCCGGACGGGTTTCAAAGAACTGTTCCCAAACACCATCGGCCAAGACGTCCGTATAATCGTCCGAGATGTAAACGTCAATTGTGTTGTCCCGGTCGGCGCGGCGGACGCCCGCTTTAAAAGGCAGGCCGAGTACTTTCTCATGCTGCCGCAGCCACCAGATATCCGCCTTGTTGCCGGCCAGCCGGGTGCAGTGGATCCGGGACTGCTGCCCCGCACCGATCCCGATCGCCTGCCCATCCTTGACATAGCAGACCGAGTTGGACTGGGTATATTTCAGGGTAATCAGCGAAATCAGCAGGTCGCGTTTTTCCTCCGCCGACAGGGAATCCTTTTCCGTCACGATCCGTTCCAGCAATCCCTCGTTGATTTCCAGCTCATTGCGGCCCTGCTCGAAGGTCACGCCAAAAACATCCTTATGCTCGATCGGCTCCGGGCGGTAAGCCGGGTCCATTTGGATAATATTATAGCTGCCCTTCCGCTTTCCCTTCAGAACCTCCAGAGCCTCTGGCTCATAACCCGGCGCGATCACACCGTCCGAAACCTCTTTGGCAATCAGCTGGGCAGTCGGCAGGTCGCAGACATCAGACAGAGCGATAAAATCGCCGAAGGAAGACATCCGATCCGCCCCGCGTGCGCGGGCATAGGCGCAGGCCAACGGGGAAAGCTCGACATCATCGGTGAAATAGATCCGTTTCAGGGTATCCGAAAGCGGAAGCCCGATGGCGGCGCCCGCCGGGGAAACGTGCTTGAAGGAAGCCGCTGCCGGAAGCCCGGTGGCTTTTTTCAGCTCCTGAACCAGCTGCCAGGAGTTAAACGCGTCCAGGAAATTGATATAGCCAGGTTTTCCGCAAAGCACAGTAAAAGGAAGTTCCTTCCTCTCTTTCATAAAAACGCGGGAGGGAACCTGATTGGGATTACAGCCATATTTCAAAGAAAGCTCGTTCATGAAAAATCCTCCTATAGTATAGTCAAATCCAGGCCGCTGAAAGCGGCCTGCTGCGGCTTATGGCCGCAACACTTGAAAAGCATACTGGATGCTTTTCCCCGGCGGCCCTGACCTTGGGCTGAGCTCTATCGGGTGTATTTATTGAGAATGCGGGTTTCCGTATCGCCGGAAGCCAGATCAACAAACCGGGTAAACAGGGAAATCTTATTGTCCGGGTTCAGCGCCTCCCAGAGGGCTTGGGTAAAAGTATCCAGGTTCCCTGAGATCTCCACGGTTTTCGGCTCGCCTGCAAAGCTGAGCGGCGGGTTCCCGTCCGACTGATAGGTATGGATAAAATGACCCTGCCCATCCAATGGGACAGGATAGTCAAAAAAGAACCGGAGCGGGGCGTCCCCGTTCCCATTATCGCTCTTCAAAATGGAAAGCTGGTAGGAAAAGCCGCCCTCGGCAAAAGAAGCCACGCCCGAAATCCGGGGGGTAAACAGGGGCGGGTCCGGTTCAAAGGTACGGGTGCGGAGAGCTTCCTCCGGGGATTTTCCCGCCGCGATAAAGTCCCGAATGGTATCCGTCTGGTCGCCGTTGGTGACGATCGTGACCTGCCCCAGCGTCCGCACCGGCGCGTAGATCACCAGCGAGGGATCGCCCAGCTTGGATTCATCGAAAGCACGGGTACGGATCCCATCCGGGGTTTCCTCAAAAATGCGGTTGCGGGAATTTTCGCTCCGGCCCATGATAAAATAAGCAAACACGGCCTTTTTCCCGTCCGCTGATTTTCCGATCACAATCCCGCGGCCCGGATAAGTATTGTTTTCCAGTTCGGTTTTCAGATTGAGCAAAGACATATTCCAGTTCCTTTCCGATACTAATTCTTCATAAAACGACGCAATCGTTTTATTGGGCCGCATTCTGCGGCCCGGCGGCACAGCCGCCAAGAATGTTGTCCATACTGTTTTGGTGCGCCGCAGGCGCGGCGGCCTGTCACGCCACGATAAAAAGATTTTGAAATCTCTTTATCCAGAAATCGTATGATTTGGATCCACGGTTTTACGGAAGCCCTGCGGGATGACCGCAAACGAATCGCCCGTTATTCATGCAGGAAGGTCTTGTTCCCGTGAACCTCGATTTTCCCAGCGCAGAACAGCGCGGCCGCCCGGGGAAGCAGCTCCCATTCGGCCTCCTCCATGACTCGTTTCTGAAGGGATTCGGGGGTGTCGTCTTCTCTCACCTGAACCGCCTTCTGCAGGATGATCGGACCGCCGTCGCAAACCTCAGTGGCAAAATGTACGGTTGCCCCGGTAAGCTTGACCCCGCTTTCCAGCACCGCCTCATGTACGCGCAGCCCATAGAAGCCCTTGCCGCAGAAGCTGGGGATCAAGGCCGGATGGACGTTGATGAGCTGGTAAGGGAAAGCGCGGGAAACCCGCTCGTCCAGGATGGACAGGAAGCCTGCATAAATACCCAGGTCCGCTTCCTCCTCTTTCAGGGCTTCCAGGATCGCCTGGCTGTAGGAACCGGAATCGGGGTACTCTTTACGAGGGATCACACGGGACGGGATCCCATGCCGGGCCGCCCGTTCCAGCGCATAGACCTCCGGCTTGGAGGAAATCACGCAGGTGATCCGCCCATCCGGGATCTCCCCCCGTTCCTGCGCGTCGATCAGCGCCTGGAGGTTGGTTCCGCCGCCGGATACCAAGACAACAATCTTTTTCATGCGGTTTCCTCCCTACGCGATGACTACGCCGTCGCTGCCTTCTGCCAATTCGCCCAGGATCACAGCCTTTTCGCCGGACTCTTTTAAAGAAGCCAAAGCTTTGTCGGCATCCGCCGGGTCAACTGACACAATCATGCCAACCCCCATATTGAAGGTGTTGAACATATCCCGCTCCGGGATCTTCCCGACTTCGGCAATCAGTTCGAAAATCGGCAGTACCGGGACGGCTGCCCGCTCGATTTTCGCGGTCAGGCCCTGCGGCAGGGAACGCGGGATATTCTCATAAAACCCGCCGCCGGTGATATGGGAAATCGCCCGGACGCTGACCTCCTCCAACAGCTTGAGGATGGGCTGGACATAAATCCGGGTGGGGGTCAGGAGGGTTTCGCCCAGCGGCTTTTCAAGGGTGGAATA
>CANSRB010000144.1 GCA_947649285.1 uncultured Clostridia bacterium | reverse complement strand
TTGTCAATAAAAACTTTCGAATTTCCCTACACAAAAATATCACAAGAAAGAACTGGACTTTTTTCTCCAGACAGGGTATAATAAAAATAATATGTGCCCGTATATACCTGAAATCCGGGCGAAGCATAGGAGGAAAAGCGGATGAAATTACTTCAACGGATCCTGGCAGCGGCACTCGTGCTCGGCATGGGCCTGTCCCTGACTGCTTGTTCCGATACAACCTGGGTTGTTGATTACGAAGGGGAAAAAATCCCTTCCGGCGTTTATCTGGCGCTGTCCATGACGGCCTATGCCCAGGCACAGACCCATGAAGATGTAGACAGCAGCATCAAAGACCTGATGAAGCAGACCCTGGAAGGCAAGGCAGCCAAGGATTGGATCAACGAGCGCACCCTGCAGTTCTGCAATGAATACACCGCGGTTGAGCGGAAATTCGCCGAAATGAGTTTGGAACTGACCGAAGAAGATACCCGGACGATTGATTCCAGTGTAGAAAATACCTGGGCCGTATTCGGGGCTGTTTATGAAGAAAATGGCGTGGCCAAATCCAGTTACCGCAAGGTGATTGAAAACAGCCAGAAAAAAGGGCTGATTTTTGACGCTTATTATGCGGCTGACGGCGTCGAGCCGGTTTCAGATGAAGACCTGATGGTCCATTTCAAAGAAAATTACGCCAGCATCAATATGTTCCGGATGGCCCCAAAATCCGGTGAGGATCTCTCCGAGGAGGATCAGAAGCTGAACGACGGCCTGAAAGCTAAAGCGGACGAGCTGGTTCAGCAGATCAATGAGGGCAGCCTGACCTATGGCGAGGCGCTGGACGCTTACAACCATTACATGAACCGGAACGAGCACGACGATTCCAACGAAAACGACGTCATCACCAAGGACGAGGAAAGCCGGACCTACATGAAGAAAGGCACCTCCAACCCGTCGGAAAAAGTCGTCAATGCGGTTTTCAACGAGGTAACACCAGACGGAGACGCTAAGGTAATCGCGGATGGGGATTACTATTACGTTGTCAAACGGTATGACGCGACCAAAGACAAAAAGAACTTTGACGAAATGCGGGCCTCTGTCCTGTTGGATATCAAAAACGACCCGTTCGAGGAAATGGTCACTGAATGGGGGAAGGCGCTGTCCTATACCCTCAATGACGCCGCTGTCAAAAAATACAACCCGAAGAACGTCAAGCTGACCTTGTCCTAATAATACAAGCTTTCTTCTATCTCCTTTCGAAATGCCGCCCTTCGCTTCCATGAGCAGAGGGCGGCGTTCTTTATGGAAATTTCAGCGCCAAAACAAAAGAGGAATCCAGTTTGGATTCCTCTTTTTGCGATGAGCAAAGCCCTGGGTCAGCGGATGTCCGGGCTATCCCCTCCCAGGCGCGCAATAATCGCTTCGCGGTACTCCTTATGGTGCGGCATCCCGCCCCCCAATCCGCCCAGCTTGGGCAGCAGGAGCTTGAAAGAGCTTCCGTCCTTCATCATCAGGCGGCATTTCACCGAACCCATCCACCCTTTCTTGAAGGTACAGGTCTGAATGTCCGTCAAAGGGAAGCAGGTTCCAATATCCTCCAGCAGCAGCTCTGACGTCACCTCCTGCGCATATCCCCCATTGTCCCCCGGCCCGTCCTCTGTTTGATAGTAGTAAGAGTCCTGCTCACATCCATTGATCAGCAGGAAATTTCGGGTAATGCCCATATAGATGTCATAGGTTGAATATTTTTTCTTTTCCAGGATCACCGTCCCTCCGCTTTTCACCGGGACCAGCCGGTCCTCCATACAGATGCAGTTCCTGAAAATGCCTTTGATGCTGGTTTCCTGGGAGATCGCATGGATCCCCGCCAGCAGCGTTTCCCCGGCAGGCAAGGATTTCCCTAAAACCCGCCGCATATTTCCCTCGTCAAAAATCACATTGAGCCCTCCTTGCTTGGTTCTGTTTCTGTGGGAGATCAAGGACGGAAGCAGATAGCCAAACGCCAGCACCAGGAAAAAGATCCCGATCATCACCACAATTTTCGAGATGGTGACCATCCTCTCATCAATCGGCTCTCTTCCCCGGATGGCGACCGCCATCCGGGCAAAAATCCCGAAGCAGGCCAGAGCGGCACACAAGCAGGCAAGGAACAAACCGATAGCCAGCCGCTTTGTTTTTCTGCGGCCCTCATCCATTGGAATCACTCCTTTTTCAGCGGGAACCCGCATCCTCTAAAATAATCCCCCTGCCATTTTAAGGTCAGGGGAATTCGATTATTATTCTTCCGGAGTTTCTTCCCGCTTCAAGAGGAACCGAGAAAGCGCTTTGCAGATCGCCGTGGCGATGACAAAGCAGACAATCAGTTCTACCAGGCCGTTTACTCCAACAAACAGGAAAACAAAGATCAAAGCATTTCCTGCCCCCAAAGCTTGAACCAGGCTCTGAATATACTCTGTGTTATAAAAAAACAAAACAATACCAGACATAAAGAAAATCGTATTCAGCAACGGCCCACAGAGGGACGCCGCACTGAGCGAAACCAGCCCGCCTTTGTCAAACCCAAACCGGCGCACAACCCGGACTACTACGCCGCAAAGCCAGCCCGCCAATACCCGTGGAATCAGGCAGACGATAAAGGTCCAAATCGGGTTGATTTCCAACAGCGTCGCGCCGAACGGGCTCATCCCGAAGCACTGCACGAAGCTCGTCAGGCCGAATACACCGCCCAGCAGCGCGCCTGCACCCGGCCCCAGCAGGATCGCTCCTACAATCACCGGGATCATGATGAAGGTGATCTCGAGCCCCGCCGTCCTGAGGTATCCCAGCGGCGTAAAGGCCATCAGGATCACAATGGCGATGAGGAGGCCCAGCTGGACCAGTTTGTTGATTTTTTTTGCTGTCATTCAAAATTCCTCCTTGCTGCCGCTCCCTCATCAGCAAGAGATACGGCGCAGATCAATTTTATTCCAGCACAGGCGTATTTCACCCATGCACAGAACCAGACTCAGGCACGGGCTTTTGTATTTTTATTATAAATCTCCTTCAGCCCATAAAGCAGAAGATTTTCGTCATAATGCAGCTTGCTGCGGCAGTATTCCGCAATGCTCTGGGAAAGGCCGCCCGTGATCACCACGGTGGTTTTTTCCCCCAGTTCTTCTTCAATCCGGGAAATCATCCCGTCAATCATGCTGGCCGTGCCGTATAAAATCCCGGAACGCATACAGTCCACGCTGTTGGTGCCAATCACCCGGCTGACCTTTTCAAATTCAATATGCGGAAGCTGGGCCGTGCTCCTGGAAAGCGCGTCCAATGAAATCCCAACGCCGGGCATAATCGGCCCGCCCAGAAGGCTGCCTTCCCGATCCATCACCAGGAATTTCGTTGCCGTCCCCAGGTCGACAATAATGCAGGGCATGGGATATCGTGTTAAGGCGCCTACACAGTCGCAGACCAGATCCGCGCCGGTTTCCCCCGGATTGTCAATCTTGATATTCAGGCCGGTTTTTGTCCCGGGTGAAACGGTCAGCACCCGGCAGCCAAACAGCTTGCCCGCCGCCATTTTCAAAGTTGGCAGCAATGGCGGGACCACGCTGGAAATGATCGCCCCGTCAAACCGGTCCGGCGTATAACCGTTAAACTCCAGGATTGACCGGAAGCTGATTGCATATTCATCCATCATTCGATATTTATTGGTATGCATCCGGGAAACAAACCGCAGGTCATCCCCTTCAAAGCCCCCCAATACAATATTGGTATTTCCCACATCAACTGTAAGCACCATATTTCTTCGCTCCTTTTGTTTTCAAAACCAGGCGTCTTGCGTTGAAAAAAGCAGGCAAATCCCTGTTTCGGACTTATTATACCTTTTTTGATCCAGCCCGTCAATGTTTTTTATGGTCGAAATAAGGGCTGTACAGAGAAATTCGGATGCGAGGCTCCGCCCCGTGCCGGGCACCCTCTTTTCTTTGATCACTCAAAGAAAAGAGGGGAAAAGAAAACCGCCCAG
>CANSRB010000143.1 GCA_947649285.1 uncultured Clostridia bacterium | reverse complement strand
AGTCCCGCATTCGAATCGCGGACGGTGCGATACGGCATCTCTTCCCCATAAAATCTTTATTTTGGACACTCCCCCTACAGCCCCATCACAATCGACTTAAAATGCCGTCCCCGTTCCTCGAAGTTCCGGTAGAGGTCGAAGCTCGCACTGGCCGGCGACAGGCTGACAATATCGCCGGGGCAGGCCAGACCGCGCGCCGCCTGGACGGCTTCCTCCATCGTATCTGCATAAGCCAGCCGGATCCCGCTTTCCGCAAAGCCGGGACATTCCCGCAGGGCCTCTTCAATCCGGGGGGCAGTCGCGCCCATCAGCACCACGGCCTTCGCCTTTTCCAACAGCTTGGGGGCCAGCGGGGCATAGGGGATTTTTTTATCATATCCGCCCGCAATCACAATGATTTTCTGCCGGAAGGAGTCCAGCCCCGCCATCGTCCGGGTCGGGCTGGAGGCAATCGAGTCGTTGTAGTAGCGCACACCCTCCAGCTCGCGGACAAATTCGATCCGGTGCTCCACCCCGCCGAATTCCCGCGCAACCCGCTGGATGGACTGGATGGAAACCTCCTGGCCTACAGCCGAAATCGCCGTCAAGTAATTCTCGACGTTGTGCATCCCAGGAATCCGGATCTCGTCCTGATGCAGCAGGCGTTCAGCCTCCGGACCGCAGCAGCGCCAGAGCCATCCCTGCTCATCCAGGAAAGCGCCCCGTTCCGGCCGCTCCTTCCGGGAAAACCAGCTCAGGCTTCCCCGTACCAGGGGGGCCAGCGCCGCCGTGGGCGGGTTATCCAGATTCAGCACGGCGCGGGAACGACCGTCCTGATGCCACAGGATATTTTTTTTGGCATCCACGTATTCTTCCATGGTGCCATGCACATCCAGATGATTCGGCGAAATATTCGTAATGACCGCCACATCCGGCGAACGCCGCATCGAGATCAGCTGGAAGGAGGAAAGCTCCGCCACACAAACGTCCTCCGGACGGATCTGTTCGATCTCCGGCAGAAGCGCCCGCCCGATATTCCCGCCGAGATGGACCCGTTTCCCCTCTGCTTTCAGGAATTCGCTGATCAGCGTCGAAGTGGTTGTTTTTCCGTCCGATCCGGTTACTGCAAAAATCCGGCAGGGGCAAAGCGCGAAAAAGACCTCCATTTCACTGACAATCGCCGCACCGTTCCGCCTTGCCGCAGTCAGTGCCGGATGATTGAAATACATCCCAGGGGAACGGAAAACCAGGTCATAATTTTCCAAGCCTTGAAGATAGCTCTCTCCTAAGCGGAAATGGGCGCCTTCCCTGGCAAGGACCTCATAGTCCTCACCGAGTTCTTCACGGTTTCGGCGGTCCAGCACCGTCACTGCCGCACCCTTTCGCAAAAACAGCCGGATCAGCTCAAAATGGCTGACGCCGACTCCGATAACCCCAATCTTTTTTTCAGACAATCCTTCCAGAAATTCCGCTGCGGATTGATTCAAATAGATCTCCTCCTTTTCTTCCGGCCCTCCGTCAGCCGGGATGCTTTGCCCGCCTGAATCCTGCTGCCGTAAAAAGCGTTATCATTTTTATTATACCGGTTTCCGGGTCCGGTTTCAAGAAAAACGGGAAAATTCCCCGCGCCTGTTTCATAAAAAGCAGGGTCATAGGATGCCAGAGGATTCCAATGCGGGACTCCGCGTCCCGCACCCCGTCCCCTTTTCTTTAACCGCTCAAAGAAAAGGGGAGAAAAGAAAACCGCCCAAGATGGGATCCCCCTGGGAACCCCTACATGGCGAACAGCGGGAAGGCCTCCCTGCTGTCGAGCCGCCTGGCCCAATGCCGAAGGAACGTCTCGGCAGCTCGAAAGCCGCTCCTCTTGAAGGCTGGATCCTTTTCAGCCCCGCCCTTCTTGGATTCCGGCTTGCATTAAAGAGGCAACTATGCTAAAATAAAGCTTGATTTTAATATAGAAACGAGGCGTTGTATCATGGGGCTTTCCACCCTGCTTCTGCCGGATGATTA
Source organism: uncultured Clostridia bacterium (assembly GCA_947649285.1). Taxonomy (GTDB): domain Bacteria; phylum Bacillota; class Clostridia; order Oscillospirales; family Ruminococcaceae; genus Paludihabitans. Next base: position 2,031 of record CANSRB010000143.1, on the reverse strand, counting down.
TTCTTCTCCGCTGGATATCCTTCATACCGAAATTGCAATCAAAACCGTCAAGGACAGCTTTGAACGCAATCTGGCCAAAAACCTTCACTTGACCCGCGTGTCCGCTCCTCTCTTCGTCGGCGCGGACACCGGGCTGAATGACAATCTGAACGGGGTGGAACGCCCGGTCGGGTTCGATGTCCCGGACTGCCGGGCAGAGGTAGAAATCGTCCACTCCCTGGCAAAGTGGAAACGGCTCGCCCTCAAACGCTACGGCTTCGGCGCGGACACCGGGCTCTATACGGATATGAACGCCATCCGCCGGGATGAGGAGCTGGATAATCTCCATTCCGTTTACGTGGATCAATGGGACTGGGAAAAAATGATCACCAACGAAATGCGGAACATGGATGTCCTGGAAGACACGGTGGAACGGATTGTCATCGCTTTGAAGGAAAGCGAGTACATCCTCAACGACCGTTTCCCTCAGATCAAGCCCTTCATCAAGGGAAGCGTCACCTTCATCAGCTCCCAGGAACTGGAGGACCTTTATCCCGAGCTTCCGCCCAAGGAGCGGGAAAACGCCATCTGCCGCGAGCATCAGACCGTCTTTATCACCCAGATCGGCGACAAACTGCGCTCCGGGCAGAAGCATGACGGCCGCGCCCCGGACTATGACGACTGGCGGCTGAACGGGGACCTGCTTCTTTGGTACCCGGTTTTAAACCGGGCGGTAGAGGTTAGCTCCATGGGGATCCGGGTGGATGAAGCCTCGCTGGATTATCAGCTCCGGGCAGCCGGATGCAATGACCGCCGGGAACTGCCCTTCCACAAGGCGCTTTTAAACGGTGAACTTCCCCTGACCATGGGCGGCGGTATCGGTCAAAGCCGGATTTGTATGCTGCTGCTGCACAAAGCCCATATCGGCGAAGTCCAGGCCTCGATCTGGCCGGAGGAAATGATCGCCGCCTGTGCCAGCCGGGGGATTGCACTGCTGTAACAGCTGCTTCCGGGGAAATTTCCTGATGCGGGAACCACACAGCCCTGCAAAAATCAGCAATTACACAGAAGTTTCCTCGCTAAAGCTCATGCCCCCTCATCCGCACCCGCATATGACCTGATTTGGAGGAATTCCCATGGCCTTTGATTTTACCTCATTCGGCTGCATGGTCTTTGACGACCGTGAAATGAAAAAACGCCTTCCTGACGGAATTTACGACTGCCTGAAACAATCTATCCACGAAGGGGAATCCCTTCATCCGGAAATTGCCGATACCGTAGCCGAAGCCATGATGAACTGGGCTGTTGAAAAAGGGGCGACCCACTATACCCATTGGTTCCAACCGATGACCAGTATCACCGCCGGAAAACACGACAGCTTTATCGCCCCGCAGAAGGATGGAAGCGTCCTGCTGCATTTCTCCGGCAAGGAGCTGATCAAAGGCGAGCCGGACGCCTCCAGCTTCCCCTCCGGCGGGCTGCGGAATACCTTTGAAGCCCGGGGCTATACCACCTGGGACTGCACCTCCCCCGCCTTTGTCCGGGACGGCACCTTGTATATCCCGACGGCATTCTGTTCCTACACCGGCGAAGCGCTGGATATGAAAACCCCGCTTCTCCGTTCGATGTCTGTCATTTCCGAACAAGCCCTCCGGTTGATCCGGCTCTTCGGCAATACCACCTCCCGGCGGGTCAATGCAACGGTTGGCGCAGAGCAGGAATATTTTCTGCTGGATCGCCGGATGTATGAAAAACGCCTGGACCTGAAAATCTGCGGACGGACCCTCTTCGGCGCACGGCCCCCGAAGGGCCAGGAAATGGACGACCATTACTTCGGCCGGATCCGCCTGCGGGTGGCAGAGTTTATGCAGCAGCTGGACGAAGAGCTCTGGAAGCTGGGTGTTACCGCTAAAACCAAACATAACGAAGCCGCTCCCGCACAGCATGAGCTGGCCCCTATTTTCGACACCGTCAACGTTTCCACCGACCACAACCAGCTCACCATGGAAATCATGCGGATTGTCGCCAAAAAGAACGGGCTGGCCTGCCTGC
>CANSRB010000142.1 GCA_947649285.1 uncultured Clostridia bacterium | reverse complement strand
CCAAAAACTTTTTTATATTGACGAATGATGCTCCATTAAATATTCAAATAAAAATGCAATACAGTTTTCTTCGCAGTCCGGCAGGATCAGCTGTGCTTCCGCTTTTACCAATAGAAGCGCGTTCCCCATGGCCGCACCGAACCCTGAATTCCGTATCAGCTCCAGATCGTTTTGATGATCGCCAACCCCGATAGTATTTTGAACGTTTTTTCCATATAAAAGAGTTAACCGTTCTAAGGAACTCCCTTTGCTGATTCCTTTTGCCATGATTTCCAAGCAGTCTTGACCCGAGCGCACAAAATCTACATCAGGATAGCCCGCTTTCATGATTTCATAGGCGGCAGAATCCATTTCTTTAGGTGGAAGCATCAAAATCGCTTTACAACAATCGGAGGAGATTTCTTCTGCTGAACATTCCCTGCTTTGGAAATGCTGCGCTATCGGATTCAGCAAAGGGGTGTAGCACAGGATATAGGCACTGCCGTCATAAGCTGCCGCACCAATCCCGGCTCCCGGATAACGGTTGGCCAACTTTTGCAAGGTTTGCTGAAAACCCTCCGGAAGCTGCTGAGTCCACAAGCACTCTTCTTTTTCAAAATCATAGATCACAGCCCCATTATCGCAGATGACCGGGCTCCGGATCTCTAAAAGCTCTGCGTATTTTCGTGCCATAATTGGAGAACGCCCGGTCGCAATGGTAAATGTTCCTCCCGCCTCCCGGAAACGCCGGATCGCAGAACGGTTTTCCTCGGATATTCTGCCGGAAATCGGCACTAAGGTACCATCTAAATCAGAAACTACCAGCATATCCTGAATTTTCATCTAAAAGCCCCTCCCTGTCTTTGTAATTGCTTCTGGAACTGAACAAAATAATCTGGAAGAGGACTGTCAAAAAAGAGTTCCTTCCCTGTGCAAGGATGTATAAAGCCAATCGTTTTGGCATGAAGGCACTGCCCTTGTAAAGAAGTGATGACTTTTTGAGGGCCGTATACCTCATCCCCGGCTACCGGATGATGGATATACGCCATGTGTACACGGATCTGATGGGTGCGCCCCGTTTCCAGACGGCACCGAAGATGAGAAAAAGATTCATAGCGTTCCAATACCTGGTAATGGGTCAAGGCCGGCTTGGAATTTTCATAGGTGACACACATTTTTTTCCGATCCTTTCGGCTGCGGCCAATCGGCTCATTAACAAGCCCGCAATCCGTTTTGACTCTCCCATAAACAACCGTTTCGTACTCCCGTAAAAAGCTGTGATCCTGTATTTGCTCTGCTAATCCACGATGAGCCGTATCATTTTTAGCTACAATCAGCAACCCGCTAGTGTTTTTGTCAATTCGATGGACGATCCCGGGACGAAGTACTCCATTGATTCCTGAAAGTGACCCTTCGCAGTGATAGAGAAGCGCATTAACCAATGTTCCGCATGGGTTCCCTGCTGCTGGATGCACAACCATCCCCTTTTGCTTATTGACCACCAATAAATCAGAATCTTCATAAACAATGTCTAAAGGGATATTTTCGGGTTTGGCTTCCAGTTCCTCAGGATCTGGGAAAATGATTTCCAGTTCTTCGCCGCCGCGAAGCCGGAAATTTTTTCCGACTACTTTCCCGGAGGATAAAACCCGTCCTTCTTCTGCCATTTTTTGGAAAGATGATCTGGAAAACTCCGGAAATTTTTCTGCTAAGAAACGGTCAACCCGTATTCCCGCGGATTCCGCTTCGGCAGAAATGCATCGTGTTTCAGGCATCCGAATCTCCCGCTTTTTCCAGTTTCCTTTCCTGGATAACCTCGTACAGAACGAACAGGAATACTAAAACCGTCCCGATGACGACGCAGCAATCTGCAAAATTAAACACCGCAAAATGGATCAGCCGGACATCCAGGTAGTCAATTACATACTGCCGGCTGACTCGGTCAATCAGATTACCGATGCCTCCGCCAATAATCAATGAAAAAGACCAAAGCATCCAGTTCTTTTGTATTTTCCCAATCAGAATAGCCACAATCAACGCAACCAGCGCCAATGCTGTCAGACCGACCAGAAAAATAGTTTTACCACTCAGCATCCCGAAGGCCGCGCCACGATTCTCCACATAAGTCAAATGAAATACATCTTCAATTAAAGGGAGCGTTGTTACACCAGAAAGATGCACTTTCGCAAGGTATTTAAACAGTTGGTCTAATGCCACCATAGCAGCCGAAGCGCTCAAAGCCAATGCCCGCATGAGCCCTTTTTTCATTTTTTATTTCCTTTCCCACTTTGTTTGACTATTTTTTCAGGCAGAAGAAAATTGACGTTTAGATATAAAACGCCAATTTTACTTTTTCCTTCTATTTCTCTAAAACCTGTGCACAGCGTTTGCAAAGTGTCGGATGCTCCGGATTCTGTCCGACAGTTTCGTCATAAATCCAGCAGCGTTCACATTTTTCTCCCTGTGCCGCTGAAACAGTTATAGAAAGCCCCTCTAATTCACCGGAAAATTCCCCGCTCCCGACCGATTCAACCTCAACCTGTGAACAGATAAAGATGACAGGCAGCTGATCCCGCATCCCTTGCAGTACAGAATACAGCTCGGACGAAGCGTATAAGGTCACTTTTGCTTCCAAAGACTTCCCGATCACATTTTCTGTACGTTTCAATTCCAATGCCTTTTGGACATCTGAGCGAACAGCATAAATCGCGTTCCACTTTTCGATGAACGTTTCGTCTGCGTCACAAGGAATAGACTGCTCCATGGTGTTAAAGAAAACCGATTCGGCGCGGTCACCTGCACGATGAGGCAGATAGCTCCAGATCTCCTCCGCCGTAAAACTGAGGATCGGCGCAAGCATCCGGGTCAGCGCATCCAGTACGCGGTAGATGACTGTCTGTGCAGCACGGCGAAGGACTCCATCCGGCTTTTCACAGTAAAGACGGTCTTTGATAATATCCAGATAGAAGTTGGACATATCGACTACACAGAAATTATAGATCGAACGGTAAACAATGTGGAAATCAAAACGGTTATAAGCCTCGTTCACCTTTTCGACTAACCCGCTTAATTTATAAATAGCCAAACGGTCCAACTCGGTCAATTGGCTGTCCTCTACCCAGTCTTTATTCGGGTCAAAGTCCGAAAGATTACCTAAAATATATTTCGCCGTATTCCGAATCTTACGGTAAGCGTCCAAAAGAGGTTTCAGGATTTCCGACGAAATTCGGATATCTGCATGATAGTCAGAAGACGCTACCCACAAGCGTAGAATATCCGCCCCATATTTATTGATAATTTCGCTGGGTTCTACGCCGTTCCCTAAAGATTTAGATTGCTTTCTTCCTTCTCCATCGACTACCCAGCCATGGGTGCAGATTGTCTTGTAAGGGGCACAGCCTTTATAAGCAACAGAAGTCAGCAAAGAAGATTGGAACCAGCCGCGATACTGATCGGCGCCCTCCAGATATAGGTCTGCGGGCCATTTTAGCTCCTTCCGTTCCTCCAGCACGGCCAGATGGGAAACTCCGCTGTCAAACCAAACGTCCATGATATCGCTTTCTTTGGTAAACTCTTTGCAACCGCAATCACACTGAACAGTATTTGGAATAAACTCAGCGGCATTCCGAATATACCACGCATCGGAACCTTCCTTTCGGAACAGGTCGGCAATTGCACTGATGGTTTCATCATTGACAATTGGTTTTCCGCAGTCTTTGCAATAGATAATCGGAATCGGGACGCCCCATTTCCGCTGGCGGGAAATACACCAGTCGGAACGGTCACGGATCATATTTTCAATCCGTTTTTCACCCCAATCCGGTACCCATTTAATCTTAGAAAGCTCTGCAATAGCTTCATTTTTGAAGCCGTCAATTGAGCAGAACCATTGCTCCGTTGCACGGAATAAAATGGGATTTTTACATCTCCAGCAATGCGGATACTGGTGAATAATGGGCTCAATGGCAAATAGAGCACCGTTTTTTTCCAGATTTGCAGCAATTGCTTTATTGGCTTCATCCGTTGTTAATCCGGCAAACTCTCCTGCTTCAGCCGTCAATTTTCCCATATGATCAACCGGAACAACCGTTTTTAACTGAGGATATTTCTTGCAGGCCTCGAAGTCTTCCACACCATGCCCAGG
>CANSRB010000141.1 GCA_947649285.1 uncultured Clostridia bacterium | reverse complement strand
CTCCAGCCTGCCGCCCCGCACACAGTCCATAACCTCCTGGATCTGATATTCGAAGCCGTTTTCACGACGGGAATAAAAATCCTCCTTAAGCCCCTTCCCATCAAACAGCTGGCAATGATCGGCCACATGCGGGTCCTGGATATAAATCCGCCCTTCTGTACCGTAGATATTCAGCATCCCATGGGCGGAACAGCTGATAATAGTCTGAATGCTGGCGATACAATTCTCAAACCGCAGGACAATTTGATCCATCTTATCGACGCCGGTTTCCGCATAGGTGATTTCAGACTGCACCCGGACCAACTTTTCGGGGATTAAATAGGTCATCAATTCAATCCCGTAAACGCCGATATCGTACATCGCTCCGCCCGCCAGATCCGGGTTCAGGATCCGCCCTTTGGGATCCGGATCCCCTTTAAAACCGATCACCAGATTCGCGCCGTCAATCCGTCCCAGCTTCCCGGATTGGATCCATTCCCGGGCTTTCCGGATCGCCGGCAAAAACCGGGACCACATGGCTTCCATACAGAATAGTTTCTTTTCCTTGGCCAGTGTGAACACTTTCTCCGCCTGGTCTTTTGTCAGGGTAAACGCTTTTTCACAGAGCACCGGCTTCCCATATTGCAGCGCCTCCACCATGTTCTCATAATGAAAGTTGTGAGTGGTGGCAATATAAACGGCGTCAATATCCGAGCGGGACAGCAGGCTTTCATAATCCTCATACGCATCCGGGATATTGTTTTTCTGAGCAAAAGCCCAGGCCTTTCCGGGAGTCCGGCTGGCTGCGGCGGAAACCTCCGCCCCTTCTACGTTCTGTACAGCGTCAAAAAATGTCTGGGCAATTTTGCCTGTGCCTAAAATGCCAAATCGAAAATTTTCCATCATTCTTCCCCTTTCTTCCGGACCTTTGTCCGATTGCCTTCCTGGTCCACAATCACGGTATTTTCCAGAATGGAACGAAGGCTTTTCCGGTAAGATTCAATATACTCCTGCCGGAGCTGCTGCTGTTCCGCTTTTTCTTCGTCCGTCAGAATTTCTGTTTTGGCTTTACGCGCCAGTTCGTTGATCCGATCCAGCTTTTGCTGTTCCATCCTTTCAACCCCTTGCATTTTTACGATATTTTGCTGGCCTGAATCCGGCCCATTCAAAAAGACCATCCTAAAGGATCATTTTATCCGAAAAAGCGTCCTGCGTATTGGCGGAATAAAGCTGCATCAGCCGTTCCACGGTCATCCCGGCGCGCTCTTCACCTTCCAGAATCAGAACAACCCGGCCCTGGCTCATCACCACCGTTTTATTCCCATAAAACAGCGCATCCTTGATATTATGCGTAATCATCAAGGTCGTAATCTGATTTTCCCGGACAATCCCGTCAGTAATCCGCATAATCTGCAAAGCGGTCTTGGGATCCAACGCCGCCGTATGCTCATCCAGCAGCAGCAGCTTGGGCGTTACAATCGTCGCCATCAATAAAGTCAGCGCCTGGCGCTGACCGCCGGAAAGCAGCTTCACCTGAGTTTTCAGACGGTCTTCCAAGCCAAGCCCCAAGCAGGCCAGCGTTTCCTTGAAGAAAGCCTCGTCTGTTTTTTTCAGCCCGCTTCCCATCCCGCGCTTTTTCCCGCGGAGATAGGCCAGACCCAGGTTTTCCTCAATGGTCATATTCGGAGCCGTCCCTTTCAGCGGGTCCTGGAACAGCCGGCCAATTTTATTCGCCCGTTTGTATTCCTTCCGCGGGGTGATGTCTTCCCCATCCAGCAGGATCTTCCCACTGTCCGCTTCATAGCTGCCGGCAATCACATTCAGCATGGTCGATTTCCCGGCGCCGTTGCTCCCGATTACAGTGGCAAAATCCCCAGGGGACAGGTGCAGATTGACGCAGTCCAATGCCCGGCGTTCGTTCACCGTCCCGCGGTGAAAGGTCAAACGGATATCCTGAAGCTTAAGCATTCCGCATCCTCCTTTTAGCCAGAGCCTCCCGCGCAGCGGCGATGGAGATGGCCAATACCACCAGCAAAGCGGAAAGCAGTTTCAAGCCGCTCAGCGGCATCCGGAGCTGAAGCGCAAAGGTTAAAATAAACCGGTATATAACCGCCCCTAGGATCGCCGCCAGCATCCCTCGCCCTACGGAACCTTTTCCGACAAAGGCGTCGCCTACGATGATCGATGCTAAACCGATCACCATCATGCCGATCCCCGCGCTGATATCAGAGAAGGACTGATACTGTGCCATCAACGCGCCCGAAAGCGCGACGATCCCATTTGACAGGGCTAAGCCCAGGATTTTCATCCCGTCCGAATTGATGGAGGAAGCCCGCACCATATCCTCATTATCGCCGGTTGCCCGCAGTGACATCCCGATCTGGGTTTTCAAAAAAAGCCGGATTAAAACGGCCACCACAATCAGCACCAAGGCAATAACCGGAAGCTTTTCAAACAGCGCCGGCAGCTTCCCCTGAAGCGGGGTGAAAATAGTCGCCTTCCCAAAAAGGGGGATATTCGGTTTATCCCCCATTACCCACAAGTTGACGGAATACAGCCCGGTCATGGTCAGAATCCCGGCTAAAATCGGCTGGATTTTCAGCTTGGTTTGCAGAAAGCCTGTCACACAGCCGGCCGCCATCCCGGCCAGAACCGAAAGCAGGAACCCCAAAACCGGATGCCCATTCGCCGCCCCGATAGCAGATACCGCACAGCCCAGCGTAAAGCTGCTGTCCACTGTTAAATCTGGAATATTCAAAATCTTAAAGGAAAGGAACATCCCGATCGCCATTACAGCCAAGATCAATCCCAGTTCCAATCCACCCATCAGGATGGTTCCCATCGTTTATTCTCCTCTAACCCTCATTATTCCATATACTGCTCATAATCCGAAATCCCGAGCGCGTTTGCGGTTTCCTCATTGATGATCGTGGCAAGATCCGAATTGAATACCTTCACTGGGATTTCGCCCGCTTTTTTCCCTTTCAGAACCTGGTCGACCATATTGGCCGTTTCTTTGCCTAAATCCTCATAGTTGATGCCGACCGTTGCAAAGCCTCCGTCGTTGACCATGGAATCTGCCCCGCAGTATACGGGCACTTTCGCCTGAATCGCCGTGTTCGCTAAAGCTGCCATGGCCGAAGCAACCGTATTATCATTCGGAGCAAAAACAGCTTCCACTTTCGTGCAAAGAATCTGCGCCGCCGCCTGCACCTCATTGGTATTCGTCACAGCGGTTTCGATCAATTCGATGGAATGGCTCTCACAAAAAGCTTTTGCTTTCGCCAGATTGGTCATCGAGTTCGCCTCTCCGGTATTATAGATAAAGCCCAGCTTTTTCAAATCCGGATTGATTTTCAGCGCGAGTTCCAGGATCAGCTCTACCTGGATTTCATCCGATGTACCGGTAATATTCCCACCGGGCGCTTCCAGCGACTCCACCAGGCCCGCGCCGACCGGATCCGAAACCGCCGAAAAGACCACCGGTATCTGATTGGAAATATTCGCGGCTGCCTGTGCGGTTGGTGTAGCAATCGCTACCACCACATCCTTCTGGTCACCGGAAAAGCTTTGGACAATCGCACTCTGAGTTACACCGTCGCCGCCTGCCGACTGGAATTCCATAGCGTCCTCGCTATAGCCCAAGGAAATCATCTGTGCTTTAAAAGAATCCCGGATCGTATCCAGGGAGGGGTGATCCATATACTGCACCACACCGATTTTAACCTTTTCCCCATTACCCGCTCCCTGGTTTTTACCCGAACCGGTATCCCCGCATCCTGTAAAAAGGGAAGCCATCATAAACATCGAAAGACAAACAGAAAGAAACTTTTTCATCCGTAATTCTCCTTTAAATAGATTAAAATATCCGTATACGTTCTTGAATGGAATAGATGACAGCACATCGCCAAAAACCGGTTGCCGCCGTATACCGTGCGAAACTTTTGAACCTCATCACAGAAATCCCCTTTCAACATCCAGGGAAAATAAAAAAACGCTTATCCCCAGAAAATAAACTTCCAAGGACAAACGCTGTAAATACAACCTCTGCGGTGCCACCTTGATTCGTATACGATGATACGCACTTGTCAGGAATGCCAACACATCCCCTGCCCTGTAACGGGGGCTTCCGTCGCCGGATACTCAAGAAAAAACTTTTTCACCACGACC
>CANSRB010000140.1 GCA_947649285.1 uncultured Clostridia bacterium | reverse complement strand
GTGATCGCCGCAAATGACTAAGGACTCCCGATCCAGGAAAGGATGCTGGGTTGTAATCAATTCAAGCTCTTTTCCCTTGAAGGAGCCGACCAGCTCATAATCTGTGATTTTGGCAGAATGCAAAGCGCTTTCTACCAGAGCCTTCGCCATTACCAGATATTCTTCGCCGATTTTAACCAAAGTATACTCATATTCCGGCCCCAGGCAGATCGCGACATTCCCTGGTTGGGTCCAAGTCGTGGTTGTCCAAATAACAAACGACACCTTCTCTTTGTCAATGCCCGCGTTGGCAAAAACACCTTTATCGTCCAACACCTGGAACTTTACATAAATGGAATAGCATTTGTCTTCTGCATATTCAATTTCTGCTTCCGCCAATGCAGTCCCGCAATCCGTACACCAGTATACTGGCTTCAAGCCTTTATAAATAAAGTTTTTCTTGGCCATCGCACCAAAAACTTCAATCTGCTTCGCTTCAAATTCCGGCTTTAAGGTCAGATAGGGATCTTTGAAATCCCCCAAGATACCCAAGCGCTTGAATTGGCCTTTTTGATTTTCTACATAAGATAAAGCAAACTCGCGGCAAATTTTCCGTAAAGAAACGGCGTCAATCGATGTTGGGTCTACCCCATCCTTCTTCAGGGCTTTCAGTTCAATCGGTAGTCCATGCGTATCCCAACCGGGTACATAAGGAGCCTGGTAGCCCGACATATTCTTCTGCTTTACAACGATATCCTTCAATACCTTATTCAGCGCCGTGCCTATATGGATATCGCCGTTTGCATAAGGAGGGCCGTCATGCAAAATATAAAGCGGCTTCCCCTCATTATTGGCGATCATTTCTTCATAACGGTTGGTTTCTTCCCAATTTCCCAGCATATCCGGTTCCCGGGTGGGCAGATTTCCGCGCATGGGGAATTCGGTCTGAGGTAAATTCAGGGTTTGATTATAATCTTGCGGCATAATTTGCTTTCTCCTTCAGCTGTAGATATTTACAATGAAAGCATACTGCTATCTGTAAACAGTATTACTTTTTATCGTTGTCAAATTCCCCAAAGTGCAGTTCACCAAACTTTTCAATGTAGTAGGGGCGCTTTCGAGACGGGGTATGGACTGCCTGTTCTTCTTGCAGCTCTTCCTCTTCCGGCTTAGCCGTCAAAATGGCTCCTGCAAATTCTTTGGTTTGTTCCCTTTCATCAGCTTCCATCTCCGAAGTCAAAGCTTCCGAGGCAAGAGAATAATCTCCAGGAATAGTTTCCATGTGAGGCGGCGTTTCTTCAGACGAAGCTGTTTTGAGAGCTGAGGCTTGTACGGTTTCCACTTCATCTTTCAATGGATAACGAGATTCCGGCTTTGCTTCATTTACAGATTCTAAACGTTTTTCCGACTCAGCTTCCACAGCCGCTGTATTTTTCTCTTCTTTCTCTAAGCTAGGGAGATTCGTCAGCAGATTCAAGTGTGTTTTGTATTGCTTCAGCAAAGAGGCGCGGAAACTGCTGACTTCCTGTTTAAGCGCTTCCAGGTGGCGCTGCTGCATATCGCATTCCCGCTTAATACTATTGAGCTCACTGTTCGCTTTTTGAAGGGATTCTTTTGTCAAGGCATCCACCTTTGCGTGGGCCTGTACCAGCATTTCCTCTGCCTGTGCCTTAGAATCACGGAGCAGTGTTTCCGCTTTCGATTTGGATTCATTCAAAATAGAGGTTCCCATCTTCTGGGCGCCCAGCAAAGCATCGCGGATATTTTCTTCATCCGCTTTATATTCTTCAATTTTATCCGCTAAAATCTGAATCTTATAGGATAAATCCTCTCTTTCTTGATTGCTTTGATCTACGTAATCTGCTACGCGCTGCAAAAAGGCATCAACCTGTTCCGCTTTATAGCCGCGCATACCAGCCCGCTCAAATTCTTCGGCCATAATTTCTTTGCCTGTCATTTCTGCCATTTACCCATTGCCTCCCTATTGCAATTGCTTAATTGTTAGAAACAGGCGGTCTTTTTTTGTCCGCTTGCCCTCTGTATCTAAAATAAATTTCCCATATTTGCGTATCGCCAGGCTGTCACCGTAACGAAGTGTTTTCGAAGCTGAAAGGCATTCTATTCCATTTACCTTCACTAATCCGGCGGCAATCAATTCTGCTGCCAAACTTCGGCTCTTTCCACAAACCAGTGCAGTGATGCAGTCCAAACGAAGAGAAGATACTGTCCCTGTAATCTCCTTATAGGTAATTAACCGTTTAAGATCATCCAAATCCGCATCCGCAATTTGTATGGAAGCCCGTCCGATCTGATTCAGATTCATACGAATAAAATCAGCCATCGGTTCCAATACAAATAATACAGCGCCTTTTTCCTGAACCCAAATATCCCCCAGCATTTCACGTTTTATCTGAAGCGCCATCAATGCGCCAAGATAATCGCGATGTATGAGAGCTTCTTTTCCGGAGTAGGACAATTTTAAAGAAACAATAGGAAATGCACAGGAATCTGCGTCCATGTATTCCGGAAACACGCCCAAGACTACACGTTCGCAGTTTTCTGCGCCACCAAATAATAAATAGTTTTGATATTTATAATGTCTCAAAATTTCCCGCGCGAAATTTTGCTGCCGTTCCTCTAAAAAAGAAGAAAACTGGGGATATCCTTTATCGGCTGCAGAAAGAATCAGCCGGCTTAATTGGGATTTCAGATAATGATCCTGTTTATTGCGTTCATCTACGGTCATGGTTAAAAATAAACACCGTTGTTTTCCAACTCATCAATCAATTCGCCCATAATGTCCACATTGTAGGGCGTGATGATAAACGTACTATTGGCTACCCGTTTGATCTGGCCATTATTCGCATAGGCTACACCACTCAGAAAGTCAATCAGTCTGCGGGATAATTCTTTAGAAGCTGATTCCAGATTCAGTACCACAGTCCGTTTCGCATTTAAATGGTCCGCGATCGCGCTGGCATCTTCAAATGCCTCCGGCTTGACCAAAATGACCTGAAGCTGAGTGGTTGCATGAATATTTACGACTTTATTTCCCCTTCTTGGGGAAGTTTCCTCCTCACCGTAGCTGCTGATCATATCGCGCGCAGAAGCGCGGCGGGACATCATTTCTTCCCGGGCATCTTCCACATAATCGTCATTTTCATATTCATCATCCAGAGAAACAAACATCCCTTTAAATTTGTCCACAAAACCCATTTTCTATTTACCTCCAGTATTCCTTTGTCCGAAAATTGCTGTCCCTAAGCGAATCAGATTTGACCCTTCCCGAACCGCCAGTGAATAATCCGCCGACATTCCCATTGAAAGGAATTGAAAATTCAAATCACCGCGATATCTAAAACGGATACGATCATAAAGCTCCCGCATTTTTACAAAAGAGGCTTCAGCATTATTCTTTGCAGGAATACACATCATCCCCTCGAGTTGAAGGAAAGACATGGACAATATTTTCTCTACGGCCTGTTCTGTTTCAGATTCAAAAAAACCGCTCTTACTTTGTTCTTCAGAAATATTGATTTCCAATAAAACCCTCATGGCTTTTCGACAAGCCATAGCTCTTTTTTGAATCTCTTCGGCTAACTCCAAAGAACTGACCGACTGGATCATATCTACTTTGTCTATTATATACTTAACCTTGTTTCTTTGCAAGTGTCCAATAAAATGGACTTCCCCAGAAGACAGACAATAATATGCCCTTTTTTCCAGATATTCCTGCACCCGGTTTTCACCCAAAAAAGAAATCCCCCATTTTACTGCCTGATTCACCTGTTCAGCTGGAACATTTTTGGTAACGGCCATAATCCGGATATCTTCCGGGTTCCGCCCAGCAAGAGCAGCGTTTTGGGAAACCGTTTCACGGATACAGGTTAACCTTTCCTCTAACGGCAGGTTATCTGGTTGTTTCATTCAGATTTTTCCCCTTTACTATGACTTGATCATAAATACTGACATACTGTGTGGCGTCAATATTGGGCTTGCTTACCAGGACATAGTCGTCCTCATAAACAGGATCCACCTTTTTAAATCGAACCGTTTTCCCAAGCTGTGTATAGACCCCTTTGACCATACTGCTGCTGCCGTCTTCATTTCTCATATTTTCCATCCGAATTGCCTGTTTCGGTATAATGATCCCCGAATGTGTTCCCAAAATAACTTGAGGCGATTCAAAACGCATCGTAATA
>CANSRB010000139.1 GCA_947649285.1 uncultured Clostridia bacterium | reverse complement strand
ATTTTATTTTCCTCCGTTTAGTTGGCCCGGCGGTTCTTCCCTTTGATAATCACCCCTAGCACTTTGGGGCCGGTATTGACTGCAATCGCCGCGCCGACCGGGAACCGGCCGATGAACTCGCCCGTGAAGCCCTTCCGGATTTTTTCCTCCAGCAGATCGGCTTCCGGCTGCTCCTTGGCTTGGACCATCATCACAGGCGTCTGCGGGATCGCGCGGTTCTGCGCATGTTTCATCAGGGCAGGGACAATCGCCTTATCCCCACGTACTTTTTCCACAATTTCGGTTTTCCCATCAATGATGGAGATAATGGGGCGCAGGCCGATCAGTTCCCCGACGAACGCCGCCGCGCAGGAAACCCGGCCGGATTTCTTGACATATTCCAGGGTAAACGGAGCGAAATAGATCTCCACGCTGTCAAACCAATCCTCCAAATAACCCAGGATTTCCGCAGACGAAGCGCCGCGGCGCGCTTTTTTCGCCGCCTCTATGACCGGATAGCCATAGGCTATCGTATAAGCCTTGGAATCCACAATATGGATTTTGAAGCTTTCCCGATATTCCGGATGTTTTTCATACAGCTTTTCCCGGGCCATCCGGGCGTTGCTCAGCGTGCTGGAGCCTGTCCCGTTGATCGAAATATAAATCATCTCGGGATAGCCCTCCGCCTGCACCGCTTTGAATTCCTCATAGAACTGCATGGAGGTAATCTGCGCGGTTGAAGGCAGCTTCGGCGCAGAAGCTAAAATATCATAAAATTCCTGATGGGTAAAATCGATCCGTTCCAAATAACTGTCGTCCCCAACAGCGACCGAAAAGGACAGGATTTTAATATCCAGCTCCTGTTCCAGCTCCTCCGGAATGTCACAGGCTGAATCCGCCATAATCTTTATTTTGCTCATTGGACTGCATCCTCCCAATTATAATCTCGCAGCTGCCCCTGTTCCAGCAGGTCTGGAAAATCCCACTGGCGCAGCACTTCATACGCGGAAAGCGCTACCGTATTCGACAGGTTCAGGCTCCGTGCGCTTTCCACCATCGGTACCCTGACGCATTCCTCCGGATGGGCAAACAGCAGCCCCTCCGGCAGCCCGGCGTCCTCACGGCCATAGATCAGATACACCTGATCCGGATAAGAAATATCGCTGTACCGACGACGGCCCTTGGTCGTAAAATAATACCCGGCCGACTCTGCCAGCGGATTTTTCTCCAAAAAATCGGCCCAATTGTCATAATAAGTAATATCCAGCAAATACCAGTAATCCAAACCGGCCCGTTTCAGCTTTCGGTCATCTATTTCAAATCCCAAAGGCCGAACCAGATGAAGCCGGGCTCCGGTCGCCGCACAGGTACGCGCGATATTCCCGGTATTCTGCGGGATCTGAGGCTCCACCAAAACCAGGTTCAACTGCTTCATGGAATGCGCTCCTTTCATGCCGATACTGGTTTTAGAATAACAGATTGAAGGGCCGCAAATGTTTCCAATTTGTAAACAATTCCTTCCTTTCTTGACGATTTTCCGTTCTCCCCTTTATAATTGAAGAAAAACGATTGGATCAGGAAAGGACGGTTTTTGATGAAGCTACACAAGTTCCTCCCGGCCCCCTCTGAGCTTGAGGAATTCCTACTTATGTGTGAGGATTTTTACTCTGGGGGCGCGACCCTCTACCCCATTCCCCGCTCCCAGATGGAAGCAACTTTTTGGAAAGCGGCAAACGGCTCTCCTTATGCAATTGGCTACTTCATCGAAACGGAAGGAAAGATTGCCGGTTATGGATTGGTTTATCCGTTTTACTCCAATGAAGCCGGGCGGCTTTGCGTCATGCTGGAGGAAATCTACGTCAAGCCGGAATACCGCTGCCGGCATCTGGGAACCGCTTATCTGGAACAGATCGCGGAGCAAGTGAGTACGGATATCGGCGAACCGGTAGGAGGCCTGAAGCTGGAAATCTGCCCCACGAATGAACCCGCCCGTAAATTATATGAATCTATGGGGTTCCAGGTGCTGGGGTATGGCAGTATGGTGAAAAAGCTCTCCAGTGAAGAATGCTGCTGAATCTACTTTTCAAGCAAAAATTGAATGTAAAAGCGGCGTTCCGATCTCTCCCAAAGGAGGAAAAGGAACGCCGCTTCTTATTTTGTAAAAACAGACTTGCTTGCAGGCTGACGATTCATCCGTTTTTCTTCCAACTATACTCCAGCACCTTGCGCAGAGGCTTATACAGAATGAGCATCAGTACAAAATTGCTGACCCCGTGGACGACATCAAACGGGATCCCGGCCACCCACCAGGCAAACGCTGTATGAATCCCGCTCAAAAACAGATACGGGATCGAGCACAGCGCCCCATAGCCCAGCCCGAACGCCCCCGATAAAAGTGCGAAGGTCATCCCATCCTTTTGGCGGCGCAGAATTCGTGTAAAACATACTAAGAGCGGCCAAGTATAGATGTACATCACCCACCAGATGCCAAAACCATAAAGCAAACCCTCCAGCACCACAAACGAAACAACCGCGTAATAGGTCTTTTTCCCGAACGCCAGCGTAAAAAGGATGATCAGAAGCGTTACCAGTTCCACATTCGGCAGAAAAGAGAGTACCAGTTTGACACTCTCCAAAGCCGCCACCATCATGCCGATGAGGACAATATCATAAACGGAGATCCTGGCTCTGCCCATGGCGTTATTCCGCCTTCGTGTAAACAATCTCGAATGCGCTGCCATCCTTTACCGGTTCTGTAGAAACACCGTTCATGCAGGCTTCCCCATTCACATAAAAATACCAGTAAGCGCCGTCTGCCTCATAGTCTGCCCGCAGGCCGTTTACGGTATCGATCATCAAACCGTAGGCCGATTCCTCGCCCTTGAAAGTCAGGCCGTCTTTCTCCAGCTCCTTCATGACATCCAGCAGGTATTCCGCATCTGTTTTGCAGGAATATTCCGCCCTTGCCCCTTGATCGTCCACGACCGCCAGGGTCACATTCTTGGAGCCCGCCGTCGCCCTGTTTGCAAATAAAGCGTAGATCACGCCCATCGCCGCCAAGACAACGACGATGATCACAATGGCAAGGTTTCTTTTGTTCTCAAAAAATTTTTTCATATGTTCCTCACATTCCGCCGCATAACGGCCTGTTCTGCAAAGGAAGCCGCACCATATCGCGGATAACCAACCTGAATGGTTGTTATTCCCGGCTTTTCTTACTTTGCAAAAGCAAGTATACTACATTTCAGAATACCTGAAAAGAGTTTCTTTGTATTTTCATACCGAAATAATCGCCGCCATGCTTCCCAGCGAAAGCCAAACAGGCGCATCTACTTCTCGAAATCTCCTCTGTATTCCCTCACGATCTCAATCATATTGAGATAATTCTCAAGAGGTACGTAGGACGGGATCGAATTCCCGGTTCCCATTGCGACGCCGCCATGTCCTTTGACTTGTTGCAGCACATCCACGACATAGTCCTTCAGCGCCTTTTTGTCCAGCTGGCAGACCGCGTCCACATCAAAACCGCCGAAATTACCGATCCGGTCGCCGTACCGTTCCACCCATTCCGGGAAGAGGGCGATCTGGTCCTCGTTGGAATGCTTCGCGTCGATCCCCGCTGCAATCAGATCATCCATAATGGAAAAAATACAGCCGCAGGAATGCAGCAGGAAGGGCTTATCATAGCTGTGTACCAGATCAATGACCGGCTTATACTGCGGGATGACAAATTCTCGGAAGGTATCCGCCGACAGCAGGGTATTGCTCTTATAGCCCATATCATCACCGAACCGCAGTACACAGTAAAGATCCCCGTATTCCTTCATGAAGCGTTCCCAGATGACCCGGTTATTTTGTCCGATTTTCCGAAACAAGCCCGCAAACAGTTCTTCCTCGTCGTACATCATGTAGCAAAGGTTTTCATAGCCTGTCAGATCCTGGACGCATTCAAAAACCCCATTCCCAACGCCGCCGACAGCCTTCATCCCTTCCGGGAGCTGCTTCCTCAGCGCATGGAGCATTTTCCCGTACATTTTGAAGAAGCGGTCTGGAAGTTCTTCCCAAGGATAATTGTTGAAGTCCTCCATCGTTTTAATGGCAGGATCGACGCGGCTGTTTCCCAGCGCGCCTCCCCCTGGCAAAATCCCGCCCACGCAGCACTCGAACGGGACGATATCATAGCCATTTTTTATTAAAAACTTGCAGTAATAATGGAAGTATTCCTCCATCTCTTTCTCACTGCCCTCATACCATCCAGCAAAGCTTTTATTGTAAAATTCTTCGATCTTCCCG
>CANSRB010000138.1 GCA_947649285.1 uncultured Clostridia bacterium | reverse complement strand
CGGAAATTATCACAGTGGCTTATGGGGCGACTGCCCGCGTAGTCAAGGGCGCGGTTGATATGGCCCGTGCGGAGGGGATCAAGGCTGGCTTGATCCGGCCGATTACGGTTTGGCCTTTCCCGACGGAAACCATCGCAAAGGCGGCGGAAAAAGCCCGCGGGATGCTGGTGGTCGAGATGAGCATGGGCCAGATGGTCGAGGATGTCCGGCTGGCTGTGAACGGCCGGTGCGGGGTTTCCTTCTTTGGACGGACCGGCGGCGTCGTGCCTTCCCCGGCGGAAGTGCTGGCGGAAATCAAAAAATTGGCAGGAGGTACAAACTAATGGCTGAATTCAAGAAAACATCGGGTTTGACCGACGCTGTTTTTCATTATTGCCCGGGCTGCACCCATGGGATTGTCCACCGTTTGGTGGGCGAGGTCATGGAAGAGCTGGGCATCCTGGGCAAGGCAGTCGGCGTAGCGCCGGTTGGCTGTGCTGTCATGGCTTATGATTATTTTAACTGTGATATGATTCAGGCGCCGCATGGCCGCGCTCCGGCGGTGGCGACAGGTGCAAAACGGGCAAACCCGGCCAATATCGTGTTTACATATCAGGGCGACGGCGACCTTGCGGCGATCGGTACGGCGGAAACCGTCCATGCGGCGACGCGGGGAGAAAATATTACGGTTATTTTCATCAACAATGCGATCTACGGGATGACCGGTGGGCAGATGGCCCCTACGACCCTGGCAGGCCAGGTAACCCAGACCACTCCCTATGGCCGTGATGTGACCCGTGCAGGCTTCCCGATCCGGATGAGCGAAATGCTGGCCACGCTGGACGGGGTGGCCTATGCTGAGCGGGTCACTGTGGTGGATGTGCCGAATGTCCGCAAGGCAAAGGCAGCGATTAAAAAGGCTTTCCAGGCGCAGCTTGAGGGCAAGGGCTTTTCGATTGTCGAGGTGCTCTCTACCTGCCCAACCAACTGGGGACTTGCGCCGGTAGAAGCCGTGAAATGGCTCAAGGAAAATATGATCCCGCATTATCCGCTGGGCTGCTATCAGGATCGGACAGAAAAGGGGGTCTTCTAATATGGCAGTAAATATGTTGATTGCCGGCTTTGGCGGGCAGGGCGTCCTGTTTATGGGGAAAATTGTGGCCTATACCGGGATGATCGAGGAGAAAGAAGTCAGCTGGCTGCCCTCCTATGGCCCTGAAATGCGGGGCGGCACCGCGAACTGCTCGATCTGTATTGATGATAAGCCGATCGGCTGTCCGATCGTGCTGAACCCGGAAACCCTGGTCGTCATGAACCGGCCGTCCTACGATAAATTTGTCAGTGAGGTTGTCCCAGGCGGCGTAATGGTGTATGATTCCACCCTGATCGACGCGGAATGTGGCCGTACGGATATCCATATCCATCCGATTCCGGCGACCAAAATGGCGAATGACAACGGTCTGCATGGCCTGGGGAATATCATTGTGCTGGGCCAGGTGCTGAAAGCGACCGGTTTTACCAGCTTCGAGGTGCTGAGCCAGGCGCTTGAAAAATGCGTCCCCGCCAAGAAAGCGCATCTGCTGGAGCCGAACCTTCAGGCGCTTCGGCTAGGGTATGAATATACGGTTGAATAGGAGAAAAAGGCTCCTGTCAATTTCTTCTTTATAAACAAAAAAGCTTCCGGGAATAAATCTCTTGGGAGCTTTTTGTTGTAAAAACAGCCACCGACAATTATAGAAGCAGAAGTATGCCCTGTGTCGGATTTTGGAAAACCTGCTTGCATTTTGCGGTTGGATATGCTAAACTCTAACAAAGAACGGCTCATTCCGTTCTTTTTCTTTCGCGGGTATATTTAGTGGATAGAAGCCGCCGGCGGTCCTAATCAGGAAACTCATCTCCGGGGACAGAATTGCCGCAAAATAGAATAAAAATTTCAAGAGAGGTACCTCTCTTGGTATAAGGACTATAGTCCTTATACCAAAGAACCTTGTCAACAAACTACAATGAAGAAGGAGTCTTGCTATGCTCTTTACGAGTCTGGAATTTCTTTTCGGCTTTCTGCCGGTAACCCTTCTGGTCTACTTTCTGCTTCCGACCGCCGGCCGGAACTATTGGCTGCTGCTGGTCAGCCTTTTCTTCTATGCCTGGGGAGAACCGAAGTTCCTCATCGTCATGCTTGTATCCATCGGGTTCAACTACCTGATTGCCTTACGCATCGCAGAGTTGGGCGAGGATCCGTCCAAGGCCCTGCTCCGGAAAGTGATGCTTGGAGTAGCCGTGGCAGCGAATATCGGTCTGCTGTTTGTTTATAAATATCTGAACTTCGTCATTGCAAGCATCAACACAGCCGCAGGAGACCTGGAACCGGTTTTCAAGCAGACAGAATTCGTCCTTCCCATCGGGATTTCCTTCTTTACATTCCAGGCTTTGAGCTATGTCATCGACGTCTACCGCGGGGTGAAGGTGCAGAAGAATCCAGCTTTTGTCGGGCTTTATATCGCCCTGTTTCCCCAATTAATCGCTGGGCCCATTGTCCGCTATACCACAGTAGAGGAACAGATCCTGCACCGGGAGGTGACGGCGGATCTCTTTGCCAAGGGGATCCGGAGATTCCTCTACGGGTTTAACAAGAAGATGCTGCTGGCAAACGTGCTGGCCATTACGGCGGATGCGGCCTTTGCTTCTGCGGAGCTGAGCGTAGGGATGGCCTGGCTGGGCTGTATCTGCTATACACTTCAGATTTTCTTTGATTTCTGCGGCTATTCCGAGATGGCCATTGGACTCGGGATGATGTTCGGGTTCCGGTTTCTGGAGAACTTCAACTACCCGTACATATCCAAGACGATCACCGAGTTTTGGCGAAGATGGCATATTTCCCTGGGCTCCTGGTTCCGCGATTATATCTATTTCCCGCTGGGAGGCTCCCGGGTGAAATCGCGGTGGCGGCTGGTGTTCAACCTGTCGGTGGTCTGGTTGGCAACGGGAATCTGGCATGGGGCGAACTGGACGTTTCTACTGTGGGGAGCCCTCTTTGGAGTGATTATCATAGTGGAAAAGCTGTTTGGCCTGCCTCAAAAGCTGACGGAGTACCGGGCAGCTGGAGCAGTTTACCAGATATTTGTCCTGTTGGCTGTGATGCTGGGCTGGGTATTGTTCCGAGCGGAGAACCTGACAGCGGCTCTGGCATATATCAAATCCATGTTTGCCTTGAATGGGAATCTTCTCTGGGACGATATGTTCCAATTCCATCTGCGGGAATATATGGTGATTCTGGCGGCGGGGATCCTTTGCTCTACTCCTCTCATCCGTTGGGGGAAAGAGAAGCTTTCGGCTCTTCATATCCATGTGGGACAGGCCTGCGAGGTGACGGGTACGGTCGTGCAGTTTGCACTGTTCCTGGTGGGGATTTCCTATCTGGTTATGAATGCCCACAACCCGTTTATTTACTTCAATTTCTAAGGAGGGTGGATCATGCCTGAAAAGAAGAACTACGGCGCCATCAGTCTGATTCTCTGCTTCCTGCTTCTGCTGGGGAGCTTGGCGGTTCCCAATTTCCATATTGTGCTGGATTCGCTCCCGCTTCTGTCCGCGGAAGAGGATAAGAATGGGAACAACGGGTTCGCGCAGTATGTGGCGCAGGTACAGAAAAACTACCGGGAAAAGCTGGATCAGAAAAATGGTTTTGTCAGCCTGAACGGCCTGTATGCCCGGATGACCGGGGCAAGGACAAGCAATAATGTCGTACGGACTAATAACGGGATGCTTACCCATCAGCGGATGGGTAAGCAGGATACCAAACCATATGCGGAAAATGTAGCGGGGCTTTCGGATTTTTTATCCGGGCTGGAGATCCCGTTCCTTTATGTCCAGGCTCCCTATAAGCTGTCCCTGGATGAATCAACACTGCCGGTGGGAATTGAAAATCTTTATAATGAGAGTACGGATGAACTGCTGAAGTATTTGCAGGAATATGGGGTAGATATACTGGATTTGCGTCCCTATATCACTAAAACTGCCGATCAGTCAAAGCAGCATTTTTATGCTACGGACCATCATTGGAATCCGATTGGGGCGTTCCGGGGGTTTCAGGTGATTGCCGAGCGTTTGCAGGAGATTTTCCCGGAGGAGCCGGTTTGCGGAATAGCTGCGGGGCAGGATTCGTGGGAGATTCACCGTGTTCCGGATCAATTCCTGGGCAGCCATGGACGGCGGGTAGGCCCTTATTTTGGCGGGGTGGACGATCTGATTTATTTGACACCGGAATTTCAGACCGAAATGTCCTGCCTGGTTCCCGATAAA
>CANSRB010000137.1 GCA_947649285.1 uncultured Clostridia bacterium | reverse complement strand
ATTATCAATTTTATGGAGAAGTAGATTGACAAATAAATGATAATATTGTATTATTATTCCATAAGTTATTTTATCTTTGACTTTTTCATTGAAGGAGGACAACACTATGCCAAAGTCATCGATACGGAGGGGTATCACCGCAGTATTATCCGCTGCGATGGTATTCACTTCGTTGTCTTTTGGAAACGGCTTTACTGCCCATGCAAGCAAGGTTCCGGACAGTTTGCCTTACCCAAACGATGCTTATTACCGCAAAGAAACCCTTCAGCCCTACGCTTCCTGTTTCCAGATAGAGGAGCTGAAAAATTGGACGCCGGGCAACGATCCGGATGCGCGGTACAACCGCGTCAACGTGCCGCTGAAGGAGCGCGTAGCCGGCCCGCTGGTTAACGGTACCGCTTCTAAAGACGCGAAGGTGATCAGCCTGGCGGTTGATGCCGCCGGTGGTAAATCTATGGGCGGCGATATAGCGGATGTCTACGCGTTTACCAACTTCCAATATCTGGATGTGTACAACTATTGGGGCGGCTTCGGTCAAACGGGCGTAATCAACACCCCTTCCCCCGAATACATTGCCGCTGCGCACCGTAACGGCGTTGCCGTTACTGGCACGATCTTCTTCCCTTGGGGCGATCCCGAATTCGTCGGGGAAGCGATGAAGCAATTCGTTGAGCAGGACGCAGACGGCAGCTTCATCATTGCGGACAAGCTGATTGAGCTCGCCGATTATTACGGCTTCGAGGGCTGGTTCATCAACCAGGAAAGCAGCGTTTCTCAGGAATTGGCAGACAAGCTCCGTGAAATGATGGCCTATATTCAGGAACGCAAACCGGAAGGCTTTATCATGCAGTGGTATGATTCCATGCTGCCTTCAGGAGGCATATCCTATCAAAACGCTGTTAACTCCAAAAACATCGGGATGATCCAGGAGGGGAGTACTCGCTACAGTGATCAAGTATTCCTGAACTTCAACTGGGCTGTTCCAGGTGATGACAGTCTGATCAAAACCTCCATTGATACCATGGAAGCTGCCGGGCGCGACCGCTTTGACATTCTGGCGACCTGGGAGACCTTCCCCTATGCCAAAGGTGATGGTTCTCAGCATTCCGGTCGTCTCCGCCACCTGATTGAAAACAACGGGGTGGATGGCAAGCTGGGTACCTCGCTGGGCTTCCTTCAGGCGACTTCGACCCTGGGTATGGCAAACGGCCCGGCGGACTTCCAGAACAACACTGATCTGGATATGTGGGTCAACTCGGAGCACGATCCCCGCGTGGATTATGATCTGTCCAAGGACGAGGAACATCCTACCAAGAATTTCCCCGGCCTTGCGACGGTTATTGCGGACAAGACCCCGATCCTTGGCACTGATTTCGTTACCCACTTCACCACCGGCAACGGCAAAAAGTTCTATGAGGATGGCAAGGTTGTCCGGGATCGCGAGTGGTATAACCGCACCATGACCGACGTTATGCCTACCTGGAAATGGATCGTGGACAACACAAGCGCCAACCTCCAGCCGGAAATTGATTTTTCCGACGCTTACTGGGCAGGCACCTCGCTGAAGGTAGCAGGAAACCTGAACGCAGGCGGCTCCAGCCATGTCAAGCTGTACAGCTCCCAGCTGGATATCATGTCTTATTCCGAGCTGGAAGTTGTTTATAAAGCGTCGGATGAAGGCGTGATGCAGGCAGGGCTCTGCTTTGGCGATACCTATGCGGACAGCAACTTCAAATTCATCGATTTGGAAGGCGAAGACGTTGGCAACGGCTGGAAAAAAGCCGTCGTAGACCTCAGCCCCTATGCTGGGCAAACCGCGATTGCGATTTCGCTGAAATTCTCCTCTGCCGCAGCGATTGACGCTTATTCCGTCAACGTCGGCAAGCTGGCAATTACCACCGATACCTCCGCTCCGGGCAGCGTGACCAAGGTAACGCTGGACGAGCGCCGTTTCACGGACGCCACCCATGCAGAAGCGCGGATTTACTGGAATGAAGCAGACGGCGCGGACTACTACAAAGTGTACCGTATTAAGCCGGACGGCAGCCGTGAAATGATCGGCGCAGTTCCGAACAACGCGTATTATGTATCTTCCTTTGCAAAGAACGGCAATGAAACCAGCTTCAACTTCGAGGTTGTGCCGATCACGATGTACGGTACCGAGGGCCAGGGGGCAACAATCGCCTTTAACTGGGACAATAAAGGGTTCGATGACATGGAAGAGCCGATTGACAATGATTCCGGCCCCAATATCGCGCTGAACAAGCCGGTAGTAGGGCTTAACAACAGTGTAGCGGGAGAAGGCCCTGCCAAGCTCACGGACGGCCTGAAGGATCCGGGCCATAAATGGTGTATTAACGCGTGGAATCCAGCGGCGTATGGCGATTCGTACCCTCACAGCGCCACCATCGACCTGGGCGAGAATATGGACATTGCCCGTTATACCATCTATCACGCGAACTGTCCGGATTCCGCAGAATCCTGGAGCTATAATACCGATACATTCGCAATGTATTATAAAGAGGATGACGGCCTGCCGCTCATCACCGGCGATGACGCTGAAAGCAAAGCGCGTTTTTATGAGGATGATGGATTCGGTATCAAAAAAGACGGCTTTGAACTGATCAACCGGGTCGAGGGCAACAGCAAGGATATCACCAACTACAATCTGGAAACCCCGATTAAGGCGCGGTATATCCAGATCCGGATTTACAAGTCGGACAAATCGCCATGGGCTGCAACCCGGCTTCCCGAGATTGAGCTTTACTCGAAACCCGGCAAATCCTATGACGAGCCTGTCAATCCGGAAAATATTTATATTAAAAACAACAAGGGAAATAACGATGTCATCCAGCTTATCAATCTGCCGATAGCGGAAACGCTGACGGCTGTCGACGGCAGCAAGCATTCTTTCTCGACGAAGATCCGGATCTATGACAGCCTGGACGCAAAGACTCCGCTGAAGGAATTGGAAACGGATGAAACCCGCCAGCTTCTTATTAAAGATTTGCCCCTTAATCCGGAGGGCGGTACGCTGTATTTCACCCAGGAAGATGCCCACACCGGTTTGGACGAGAGCCTGCGGGTCGGGGTTAAGTACCGGGCAGAGGATTATAAACTTGAACCTGAAGTAGTCGAGCCGGAAAGTGAGGTTCTGCTTTCCGCGGAACCTGTGAAAATTCTTGTAGATGATAACGGGATGACCTACTATCATGGTACGATTGTGATTGAAAATATCCCGGTTGGTTCCCATGTGAAATTCTTCTCCGAGCGATATGCTCTGTTCCCGGATATCATTTCCAATGTGGCTCAGCGGGTCTTTATCTCCCGCAGTGGGGACGCGAGAGTCATCCAGGATCGCATACCGCTGTATACAGAGGGTGGTACGATCTATGCAGAGGTTTGGAGAGGCAGCGAACAGATTTCCGAGCGTTTCCCTGTAAACTATGATGAAATAAACGAGCTTCCGATTGATATGACCAAGCTGGAAGAGCTGGTAATCAAGTACGAAAACCTTGTAAAAGACGCTTATGAAAACGGCAGCGGGGAATTCGATGCGTTTGCGGCAGCGCTGAAGGCAGCGCAGGATGCGCTTGCGGATGGAATTACCGGCGCTGATTACGAGGAAAAACAAGAAAACCTGCAGAAACTCCAAGACGATCTGACAAATGCAGCCAGTGCGCTGAAACTCAAAGTGGGCTACCGTATGCTGAGCGCAGAAGTGGATTCGGGCGATGATTCTCTGGCATCCGCTGTGAAGTTCTATAGACAGGGCGACTTGGACAATCCGATCGGAAACGCGCAGGTTGGCGAGAAGGTTATCCTGTCCATCACCACCCCAGACGGCTTTGAAGTGGACGCAGATTCGATCAAAGTAATGGATGGAAAGACTCCTATTGCGCTTGAATCTACCAATGCCGCCGAAGCGAGAATCAGTACCTCCGCGGCTGTAAAAGCGAAAATGGCTCCGGAGAATGACGCAATCGAGCCAGCCGCTGAGTCTGCTTCGCTGATGTATTCCTTCACTGTACCGAAAGGGAATGTAAAAGATGCCATTGTGGCTTCGGTAACATTCAGAAAGTTGGATCCAGAACCTCCGGTTGATCCGAAACCTCCGGTTGATCCGAAACCTCCGGTTGATCCGGCACCGAGCCGTCCGTCCACCAGCGGCGGAAGCTCTTACGCAACCAGAACCGATGAAAACTGGATCTTTGTCCGTCCGCAGGGGATGGGCACAGTTACCCCGGGTGACTGCACCGCTTACGACGGCGACGATAAGACCTTCACCTTTACCCCGGATTCCGGGCACAAGGTCGGCAAGGTACTGC
>CANSRB010000136.1 GCA_947649285.1 uncultured Clostridia bacterium | reverse complement strand
CCCGGTTTGGGCGAAAAGACAGTATTGGCGATTTTTCAAACAGGCCCTAGTTAAAAACGTAGAAAAGGCTCCCTAACGGGGGCCTTTTTAGAGGTGATTTTATCTGGAGAGAGGCTGTGATTTGAATACGGGACTCGAGAGGCGTTTCCTCCTAAAACATGATTCTTTTATCAAAGCCAGGTTACGAAAAATAACCGGTTTTTCCGCCTTATTTTTTAGCCAATTCGCTAAAAAAGCAGAAAACAGGTAGCATATTGTCCGCTGTTGCGCTATAATAGGCCATGCTTATACGCAGGAAAAAACCGGGATCCGGACATTCCTGCATAAAAACCGATTTACTGTCCTGAAAGGGGATTTAACTGAATGATTCGTGAAGATCTTCGCAATATTGCCATTATCGCGCACGTTGACCACGGCAAAACCACCCTGGTCGATGAAATGCTGAAGCAAGGCGGCGCTTTCCGGGAAAACCAGGTGGTCGCTGACCGCGTCATGGACTCGGATGCCATCGAACGGGAACGCGGTATCACCATCCTGGCCAAAAATACTGCTGCCCATTACAACGATGTCAAAATCAATATTATTGACACCCCCGGCCATGCAGATTTCGGCGGCGAGGTAGAACGCATCCTGAAAATGGTGAACGGCGTTGTCCTGCTGGTAGACGCAGCCGAAGGCCCGATGCCCCAAACCCGGTTCGTCCTGCAAAAGGCATTGGAGCTTGGCCATAAGATCATCATCGCCGTCAATAAGATCGACCGCCCCGACGCACGCTGCTACGAGGTTGTCGACGAGGTGCTGGAGCTCCTGCTGGATCTGGACGCGACCGAAGAGCAGCTGGAAAGCCCAGTGCTCTTCTGCTCCGGCCGGGACGGCACCGCTTCCCTCTCCCCGGAAAAGGGCGAAAACCTCAACCCGCTTTTCGATGCAATCCTTTCCCATATCGACCCGCCCGAAGGAGAAGAGAACGGATCCTTGCAGGTGCTGGTTTCCGCAATCGACTACAACGATTACGTTGGCCGGATTGGCATCGGCCGGGTTGAGCGGGGTGAAATCCGCCAGAACCAGGAGGTCATGGTGGCGGATTTCCATGAATCCAAAGCCCCCTATAAGGGCCGGATCGTATCCCTCAGCCAGATCGAAGGGCTGAAGCGCGTCCCGGTGGAGAACGCTAAGGTGGGCGATATCATCATTTTTTCCGGCATTGAAAAAATCACGATCGGGGATACCCTCTGCGCTGTCTCCGAGGTGGATCCGCTGCCTTTCGTGAAAATTTCCGAGCCCACTGTGGAAATGACCTTCTCGGTCAACGACTCCCCTTTCGCAGGCCGTGAGGGCAAATTCGTCACTTCCCGCCAGATCCGCGACCGCCTGTACAAAGAGCTGCTGAAGGACGTTTCCCTGCGGATCAGCGAAACGGAAAACAACGACAGCCTGAAGGTTGCCGGCCGGGGAGAGATGCACCTTTCCATCCTGATTGAAAATATGCGCCGGGAGGGCTACGAATTCTCGGTCAACCCGCCCCATGTACTGATGAAGGAAATCGACGGCGTCCTCTGCGAGCCGGTGGAACGCCTGCTGATTGATGTCCCCGAAGGGGCTGTCGGCAGCGTCATGGAAAAACTGGGCTCCCGCAAGGGCGAGCTGCTTCAGATGAATCCCCAGGGCAGCCGGATGCGGATTGAATTTCTGATCCCGTCCCGCGGCCTGTTTGGCTACCGGAGCGAATTCCTGACGGATACCAAGGGGGAAGGTATCCTCAACACGATTTTCGACAGCTACCAGCCCTATAAAGGCGAGATCCCGCGCCGCTCCAATGGGTCGCTGATCTGTTATGAAACCGGGGTTTCCGTCGTTTACGGGATGTACAACGCACAGGAACGCGGCACCCTTTTTATCGACGCCGGGATCGATGTCTATGAAGGCATGGTCATTGGGATGTCCCCGAAAAATGAGGATCTGGTGGTCAACATCTGCAAGAAAAAGCAGCTGACCAATACCCGGGCATCCGGCAGCGACGACGCGCTCCGGCTGATCCCGCCCCGCCGGATGAGCCTGGAGGAATCCCTGGAGTTCCTTGCCGAGGACGTGCTGCTGGAAATCACCCCCTCCAACATCCGGATCCGGAAACAGATCCTGGACAACAATCTCCGGGCGAAGGCTAATTCCAAATTGAAAAACTGATCTCCTTTCGAAAAGGCAGGGCGAAACGCCCTGCCTTTTCTGCTTTCCTGGGGGAATTCTTGTATTTTCAGGCCGTTTGTGATACCATAATCCCAGTGACATTTTATTCTAAAGAAAGGGCGCTCCCCGGATTAGGCCAGGGAGCGCGGGATCGTGTTATGGGAAAACAATTAGACCTTCTGCTTCAAGCCCCGCTTTCCCCAACGGGGAAAGTGCAGCTGCGTGTTGTCGACGTTCTGGGGTTTGCCGGTATCACCCTTTTGGGGGTTTTTGCGCGGTTTGCGCTGATGAATTATGTATCGGGGGATTACACCACTTTTCTGGAAGGATGGTTCAATGAATTGCAGGCCGCCGGCGGGATCCGGGGCATCGGCCTTTCGATCGGGGATTATACGCCGCCCTATCTCTATTTAATGGCCCTGCTCACCTATCTGCCGCTGAACAGCCTGTACTCCATCAAGCTGCTTTCCTGTGTATTTGACCTGCTGCTGGCCGGTTCAATGCTGCGCCGCTTCGCCGCCCGGCGGTATTCCCCCGCCGCCCTGCTTGGGATTTATGCCGCGGTGCTTTTCACGCCGACGATCCTGCTCAACAGCGCTTATTGGGCGCAGTGCGATGTCATCTTTACCTTTTTTGTGGTGCAGTCCCTATTCTGCGGGCTGGAAAAACGCCCGCTGGCCTCCTGCGTTTATTTTGGGATTGCGTTTTCCCTCAAGCTCCAGAGCATATTCTTCCTTCCTGTCCTGGCGCTGCTCTTTTTGAAAGACCGACTGAAATTCCGGCATCTGCTGGCGATCCCGGGCGTATACCTGCTCAGTATCCTCCCGGCCTGGATCGCAGGAAGGCCACTTTCCGAGCTATTGACCATCTATTTCCGGCAGTCTGGGCAGTACAGCCGCCTTTGCATGAACGCGCCCAATCTTTGGTACCTGATCGGTGACAATCGAACCAGCGGCCTGTCCTTACTGGCCATTTTCCTGACCCTGGCGGGTGTTTTATTCAGCCTGTACCTGCTTTACCGTTTTCCTTTCTCTCTAACCCGGGGGAACCTGCTCCTAGCAGCGCTGTATTTTTCCTTGTTGCTTCCCTACTTGATGCCGCATATGCACGAACGGTATTTCTTTCTGGCCGATGTGTTGGCCCTGCTCTACGCCTGCTGGCGGCCCCGGAGGTTTTATCTGTCCCTGCTGGTCGGGTTCAGTTCGCTAGCTGGATATCTCCCCTTCCTGTTTGGGCAGTCCCCGATCGACCTGCGTTTTGCCGCATTGGGAATCACCGTGGCTCTGGGGATTTGCATCCGGGATTTATACAAACCGCTTTTCAGGCCAAAGGAACGGTGGAACCGTCTGATGTAAATACACAGAAGCAGGTGATTTCCAAGGCCGTTTCCCCACTTTTCGGATAGGTTCGGATTCCGTCGTCACTTTCCAGGCGAAGGCCGATTTTTTCCATCAGCCGGTAGGAGTCACGGTTCCGGGCATCACAATGCGCCGTCAGCTTGGCAACTCCCAATTCCTTTGCAGCAAATTTCTTAACCGCCAAAGCCGCCTCCGCCGCATAGCCCTGCTTCCAATATCGTTTGTTAAGGATCCAGCCAAGCTCTCCTTCGGCCCTGGTTTCATCCAAAGAAACCGAAACTGCACCGATCAGCTGGGCTTCAAGCAGGATGCCAAATTCATAAACATGGGGGACTTCCTTTTCCCATTCGTCCACAGCCCTTTGTAAAAACTGCCGGGTTTCCTCCTCCGTTTCATTGGGAAGAAAAAGCATGAACCGGGTATTTTCCGGATCAGACGCATAGGTATGGACAGCCGCGAGATCCTGTACCTCCAGCGGACGCAGGAGCAGGCGATTGGTTTTGATTTCAGTATACATGGGGAAGTCCCTTCTTTCATTTGTTTGCGCTTATTATACCGCATACGATCGGTTTTGTCCAATTTGGGAATCCGCAGGGGGTATCGCGCATTTTATAAAAGGATCAAGCTTTCAAGAGGATCCACCCCCGGTCTGCCCTGCTGTTCGCTATATGAGGGTGATGATCCCACCTAAATTAGATACTCGTAAGACAGTGGGATATTGTCAATATTGGTTGACACTTTTTTACAAGGATATCAATGCCGAAGCCGCAACATCCAGAGATTCATAGTATCG
>CANSRB010000135.1 GCA_947649285.1 uncultured Clostridia bacterium | reverse complement strand
TCAGGAGGTATACGGGGTTGCGAGTTTTTACTCACAATTCTAGCTGTATCCCAAAGGGAAATATAAAATCAGAGTCTGCTTGGGTACTGCCTGCTATGTAAAAGGCGCGGGCGACGTATTTGATAAGCTCTGTAAGAAGCTGGGCCTGCAAAGCGGCCAGTGTACGCCGGACGGCCGCTTTTCACTGGATGCCTGCCGCTGTATCGGAGCCTGCGGGCTGGCTCCGGTTTTAACGGTGAATGACGAGGTTTACGGCAAGGTGACTGTGGACGACATTGATACCATCCTCGCCAAATATACGGGCTGATGATGACGGAACTTTCGCTGAACGTTCTGGATATCGCGCAGAATTCCATCAAAGCCGGGGCCAGCCTGATACGGATTTCGGTGGCGCGCCGCCCTGCGGAGGGCCGGATTTCTATCACCGTGGAGGATAACGGGTGTGGTATGACGCCGGAGCAGGTTGCGCGGGTGATCGACCCGTTTTATACCACCCGCACGACCCGGAAGGTCGGGCTGGGGGTGCCTTTTTTCAAAATGTCCGCCGAGATGACGGGCGGGGAATTCTCCATCCGGAGCACTCCCGGGGAAGGGACGGTATTGACAGCGGATTACTGCTATCGCCACATCGATATGCTGCCGCTGGGCGATATGGCGGCGACGATGGTTTCTTTGGTGAGCGTCAATCCGGAGATTGATTTCATCTATTCTTTTGCCTGCGGTACAGAACAGTTCACAATGGATACCCGCGAGGTCAAGGCCGTGCTGGAGGGCCTTCCGGTCAATTCCAACGAGGTGCTTGGCTTTATCGGGGAGATGATCCGGGAGAACCAGGCCGAAACCGACCGGTATCCGGAAAACCTGGCGGAAACGCCGCTGAATTTGAGTTAAAGGGGACAAAAAGATATGAAAAGTTTGGCAGAACTGCAAGCCATTCGGGATAAAATGAAAAACTCCATCAATGTCCGGGACGACGGCGAGGATAAGATCCGGGTCGTTGTGGGCATGGCAACCTGCGGGATTGCGGCGGGCGCGCGGCCGGTGCTGGCCAGCTTCAGCGAGGAAGTGGCGAAACGCGGGCTGGGGAATGTCAGCGTAGCCCAGACCGGGTGTATCGGCATTTGCCAGTATGAGCCGGTAGTCGAGGTGTTTACCCCGGACGGAAAGAAAACAACCTATGTGAAAATGACTGCTGAAAAAGCGGTGCGGGTCGTCAACGATCATCTGGTCAACGGCAATCCCGTCACCGAATTTACGATCGGCAGCGTTGCGAAGTAAGGGGAGGTTATCGAATGGTTCGTTCTCACGTATTAGTCTGCGGCGGTACCGGCTGTACCTCTTCGGGCAGCCATCAGATTATTGCCGCGCTGGAACAGGAAATCAGGAAAAACGGCCTGGAACAGGAAGTAAAAGTCATTCGTACCGGCTGCTTCGGCCTTTGCGCGCTGGGCCCGATCATGGTCATTTACCCGGAGGGAAGCTTTTACTCTATGGTCAAACCGGAGGATATTCCGGAGATTGTTTCCGAGCATCTGCTGAAAGGGCGTATTGTCAAACGCCTGCTTTATTCCGAAACCGTTCAGGAAGATCGGGTGAAGTCCCTGAACGAAACCCAGTTCTATAAAAAACAGGAGCGTGTAGCGCTGGCCAACTGCGGCGTTATCGACCCGGAAAATATTGAGGAATACATCGGTTATAACGGATATTCCGCACTTGGCAAGGTGCTGACCGAGATGAAGCCCAGCGAGGTTATTGATGTCATCACCGAATCCGGCCTGCGGGGCAGAGGGGGCGGCGGCTTCCCGACTGGCCGTAAATGGGCGTTTGCTGCAGCGAACGACGCAGATCAGAAATATGTTTGCTGCAATGCGGACGAGGGCGACCCCGGTGCGTTTATGGACCGTTCCATTCTGGAAGGCGACCCCCATGTCGTTATCGAGGCCATGACCATCGCCGGCTATGCGATCGGCGCCTCCCAGGGCTATGTTTACATCCGTGCAGAATATCCGATCGCGGTAAGCCGTTTGCAGATCGCGATCGACCAAGCAAGGGAATACGGGCTGCTGGGCAAGGATATCTTCGGGAGCGGCTTTGATTTTGACTTGGAAATCCGCCTGGGTGCAGGCGCGTTTGTCTGCGGCGAGGAAACCGCACTGATGACCTCGATCGAAGGGCATCGCGGCGAACCCCGTCCCCGGCCTCCGTTCCCGGCTGTCAAAGGCCTCTTCGGCAAGCCGACCATCCTGAACAACGTGGAAACCTGGGCAAATATCCCCCAGATTATTCTCAAAGGCGCAGACTGGTTCAAGTCTATGGGTACCGAGAAATCCAAGGGGACCAAGGTTTTTGCGCTGGGTGGCAAGATCAACAACACCGGGCTGGTTGAGGTTCCGATGGGTACGACGCTGCGGGAAATCGTCGAAGAAATTGGCGGAGGCATCCCAGGTGGCAAAAAATTTAAAGCGGCTCAGACCGGCGGCCCTTCCGGCGGTTGTATCCCGGAATCCCTGGCGGATACTCCGATCGATTATGATAACCTGCTGGCGATCGGCTCGATGATGGGTTCGGGCGGCTTGATCGTCATGGACGAAGATACCTGTATGGTGGATATCGCCAAATTCTTCCTGGAATTTACGGTAGATGAATCCTGCGGGAAATGTACTCCCTGCCGCGTCGGGACCAAGCGGATGTACGAGATGCTGTCGAAGATCTGCAAAGGCAATGCGACGCTGGAGGATATTGATAAATTAGAGGATCTCTGCTATGAGATCAAAGCAGGTTCCCTCTGCGCACTGGGCCAGAGCGCGCCCAACCCGGTACTCTCCACCCTGAAATATTTCCGCGATGAGTATATCGCACATGTGGTAGAGAAGAGATGCCCGGCTGGCGTCTGTAAAGACCTGCTTACCTTTGAAATCCTGCCGGATAAATGTAAAGGCTGTACCCTTTGCGCCCGCAACTGTCCGACTGGGGCGATCTCCGGTACCGCAAAACAGCCGCATGTAATTGATAAGACGAAATGTATCAAGTGCGGCGCTTGTATGGAGAAGTGCCACTTCCACGCGATTGTTAAGAAGTAGAATAGGAGAAATTGCAGATATGGAAAACGTAACTTTAAAAATCAACGGAATGTCTGTATCCGTGCCGCAAAACTCCACTGTTCTCGAAGCTGCACGAATCGCGGGCATCAATATCCCGACGCTTTGTTATTTGAAAGGTTATAACGAGATCGGCGCCTGCCGGATGTGCCTGGTTGAGATCAAGGGTGCCAGAAGCTTTGCGGCAGCCTGCGTCCAGCCAGTTGGCGAGGGGATGGAGGTTTTCACCAATACCCCTGCACTGATTAAGAGCCGGAAAAATACCCTGGAGCTGCTGCTCTCCACCCATGACCGCAAGTGCCTGTCCTGCTCCAGAAGCGGTGACTGCGAGCTTCAGCGGCTCTCCCGGGAATATGGCATTGAGGACGAACATCGTTTTGATGGCGAGATGAATCATTATGAGCCGGATACCTCGGCGGCCCATATGGTACGGGACAACAATAAATGTATCCTTTGCCGCCGCTGTACAGCTGTCTGTGCCAATATGCAGGGCGTCAGCGTGATCGGCGTGACAGAACGCGGCTTCCAGTCGCATGTAGCCTCTCCGTTTGAAATGGATCTGGCGGATACTTCCTGTGTATCCTGCGGGCAGTGTATCGTCGCTTGCCCGACCGGCGCACTGTATGAAAAAGACGCTACGGCAGAAGTATTTGCAGCAATCAATGATCCGTCGAAGCATGTAGTTGTGCAGACCGCCCCGGCTGTTCGTGCAGCGATCGGTGAGGAATTTGGCCTGCCGATTGGCACGAACGCTAAGGGCAAAATGGTTGCGGCGCTCCGCCGTCTGGGATTTGACAAAGTATTTGATACCGATTTCTCCGCTGACCTCACCATTATGGAGGAAGCCAACGAGTTTATTGAGCGCGTCAAAAATGGCGGCAAGCTTCCGATGATTACCTCCTGTTCGCCGGGATGGGTCAAATTCTGTGAGCATTACTATGGGGACTTCATTGAGAACCTCTCCACCTGCAAATCACCGCAGCAGATGTTCGGTGCGATTGTCAAAACCTATTATGCTGAGAAGAATAACATCGACCCAAAAGATATTTTTGTAGTCAGCGTAATGCCCTGTACAGCGAAGAAATTCGAACGGGGAAGGGAGGATCAGTCGGCAGCCGGTGTGCCGGATATTGACGCAGTCCTCACCACTCGTGAGCTTGCCCGCATGATTAAAAAAGCCGGCCTGCTCTTTACCTCCCTGCCGGATGAAGACTTCGACCTCCCACTGGGGATCGGTTCGGGCGCGGGTGCGATCTTCGGCGCCACCGGCGG
>CANSRB010000134.1 GCA_947649285.1 uncultured Clostridia bacterium | reverse complement strand
CCCTCGAGCGGCCGGGACGTTCCTCCGGCGCCGACCGGGGCGGCCCGGCCGCAGGGAGTTTTTCCCGCTGTCCACCATGTGGGGGTTCCCAGGGGGATCCCCCCTGGGCGGTTTTCTTTTCCCCTCTTTTCTTTGATCGCTCAAAGAAAAGAGGGTGCCCGGCGCGGGGCGGCATGAGCCTCGCATTCGGATCGCGGCTCTGCCGCGGAGGCGCGGGGTCTTGTCCCCGAAGGGGGCGGAGCCTCGCAAATCAGCCCGGGATGAAATCCGAACGATTTTCTGCTATACTGGAGGAAATCCGGAGGGACAAAGGATGTCCCTTTCCCCAAATCCAAAACGCCGCTCGGCAGATGTCCTGTACATCCGGACGGAAAAGCGGTATCCTGATCCCTGAAAGGAGGACAAGACCTTGAACCCAATCAAAACCGGAAGCTTTATCAAAGAGCTCCGCAAAGAAAAAGGCCTGACGCAGGAACAGCTGGCAGAAAAATTCAACGTGTCCCGCAGGACGGTTTCCCGGTGGGAAACGGGCAGAAACCTGCCTGATCTGGACCTCCTGATCGAAATGGCCGATGATTTCAGCGTCGATCTTCGGGAATTATTAGACGGTGAAAGGAGAATCGAAAAAATGAATAAAGAATTAGAGGAAACCGTATTAAAAGCAGCCGATTACAGCAACGAAGCGAAAAAGAAATTCAGCCGGCGGATGCACGGGCTGTTTATCGCGGGCCTTTGCGCGTCCGTCCTGTATCTCCTGCTGTGTTTTGCTGACCACTCGGATAATTTCCTCGGCGGTTTCTGCCAAGGGGTCCAGCTGGGGATGATGATTATCGGCATCATTATTACCAGCAAGCACACCGCTAAAATACGTGCGTTCAAATCCCGGCTTTGGCAGCGAATGAAGGGTTCCCAGCAGCCCTAGATCCCCGCCCGGGGTCTTGTCCCCGAAGGGGGAAACGATCAGCCGGGAGAAGAGTTCTTCTCCCGGCTGATTCTGCTCCCTTTTCAACAAATGGGAATTTGTTAAAACAATATGCCGACATTGCCGTATATCAGGATCCGGAGGATCCCAACCAGGATCAGGTGGGCCGGATAGTAAAGGTAAAAAAACCATTTTAACCAGGCGGCTTTCCCTCTCTGGCCATTGTACTGTTTCATCAGAGGATAGACCAGGATCACAAACACTTCAATGATCCCGTAAATTTTATTGACGAAGAAAAAGGACACGGCCGCATAGAGCAGAACCCAGGCCATCATGACAAAGGTCTGTTTTTTCAGATTTCCGCGGTTCCTGTGAATCCCCACTACCGCCAATACCGCAATACAGCTCCAATCACCCGGGAACGCGCTCCAGACCAAAGCAAAAATCAGGAGCTCCTTGACCCACCGTCTTTTGAATTCCGTATCCTGAAGCCATAAAACCAATACCGACACAAACAAAGGATACATCACGCTTGTCTGATTGAATACGCCGCTCCTGAACGGGATAAAATCCAGCCCAAAAGCAAAACAATAAGCAAAGTGAGAGATAACGGCAAACAGGCCTAATCGAAGCAGATACTTCTTTACGCTGTGTGTATAATAGTACCCTTCTGCGATAAAGAACCACATAATGGGAGCCGTTAGTCTTCCGATAATATGCAAAGCGACCGGTATAGGCTGCACAGGAAAAGAAGGATAAAGCAAATCAGCAGCATGGTCGATCGTCATCGCCAGAATAGCGATGATTTTCAAGTGGTTGGCGTTTAATTTCCGTTCCATAGTCCTCTCCTCTGCTGCCTGAATATTTCAGCCAGTCCCATTTTCCCGCAGGCCCCGGGATAGGGCCGATTCCCGGGGGAAAACTGCACCCGGCTGGCTTTCTGACACATCGTGAATAGGCAGATCAGGAAAGCAGCTGGTTCAGACGGCCTTTCCCAGTCCGTTTTACCGGCTGGATCTCGTCCGTCCGCACCAGGATTGTATCCTCCCCAATGACTTCAATTTCTTTCCAGGGGATCACCAGGTCATCCTCCCGGCCGAACAGCCCGAAAAAACGCAGCCGCCCAAATACCACGATCGACTCTACTTCCGCGCTCTGGGTGTGAAAGCGGATATCGTCCACATAGCCGATCTTCATCCCGTTCTTGACGCTGATGACCTCTTTCCTCCGGAAATCCAGAAACGTTGTAACCATCCTGCGCGCCTCCTCTCCTTTCAGGCTATGCGGCGCAGGGAATGTCCTATGCCCCAAACGCCCTCCGGAGGCAGATAATTTCAGATTACTCCCAGTATAAATCCGTGTATTGATTCTCGCTGTTATTCTCCCATTCGGCACGGTATTCCAGCATTCGCGCTTTCAGCCGCGCCCGGATCTCCTGATAATCCGGATGGTTCGCCAAATTATTCAGCTCCAGCGGATCCTGTTCCAGATCAAAGAGCTGGGTTTCCTCCGGATGCAGCTTGTATTCCAGCAACTTATACCGCCGGTCCTTCACCGCACGGATCAAATGAGTATACGCAAAGTAAAGATCTTCTCGATTATTACATTTTTCGCCCTTTAACGCCGGCAGGAAGGACTTCCCTTCGACGCTTTCCGGGATCGGGATCCCACACATTTCGCAGAGGGTGGGGTAAATATCCAGCAGATACACATAATCGCTGGTACGGGCATTTTCCTTTACACCCTTGCCCGCGATCATCAGCGGCACCCGGACACTGTGATCGTACAGGCTCTGTTTGCCCATCAGCCCGTGCTGCCCGACAGCCAGCCCGTTATCCCCGGTATAAACAATGATCGTGTTCTCCAACTGCCCGTTCTTCTCCAAGGCTTCCAGCAGTTTTCCGATATTGTAGTCAATATGGGAGATCATGCCGTAATAATCCGCGATATGGCGGCGGATTTCGGATTCGGTGCGGGGATAGGCCGCCAGGTTTTCGTCCCGGTCCTCCCCGATTTTCGGGTTGATCCCGATATCGAAGGGATGGTTGTCCCGGAAATTCTCCGGCAGGCGGATCTGATCCGGGTCGTACATCTTCCGGAACCGCTCCGGCATGGTACGCGGGTCATGCGGGGCCAGCAGCGCCATATACAGGAAGAAGGGCTGCTCCTCCCCTTTCCGGCGGTTCAGGAAGTCCACCGCGCAGTCCGTAAAGAGGTCGGTGGAATGCACCCCGGCAGAAATCCGTTCCGCGATCATATCCATCGGGTGGTTGCAGTGCTGGAAGTCCGGGACATAATTGATATGGTTCTCATACTTCCCATCCGGATGGTAAGAGTTGACCGGGACGTTCCAGTGATCCCACATCCCACCGAAGAAGATATTGTCCCCATCCGAGAAACTGCGGGCAAAGGATTCCACCCCGTTGTGCCATTTCCCGATGCCAATGGTATGGTAGCCGTTTTTCCGGAAGCATTCCCCCATAGTTACATGGCTCTGCGGGATTTGTTCCCCGGCCCCATAAAGGTGGAAAAGGGTCTTGCCTGAATTGATCATCGCGCGGGAGGGCATACAGACGGCGCCGGAAGTGCCTCCCGGGATATGGGCATGGGTAAAGGCAGTCCCCATCGCGGCCAGGCGGTCAAGGTTCGGGGTTTGGATCTGGTCGTTTCCAAGCGCATGAATAGTATCGAAACGCTCGTCATCCGCCAGAATGAATAAAACGTTTGGTTTGGACATAGGACATTCTCCTTCGCTGTTTAATGATTCTTCCAGTGTTGATTGCCGAAGCCTTCCGGCATTTAGAACCTGTATTCATAGCCGGGGATGCCGGATGACCCAGGAAAAGTCCCGGTCAGACGGCGTTTTCGGTTGTGAATACAGGTTCTTAATCCACGAAATAATATTCTTCTTCCCGAATCTTGGCGGCCGCCGTTTTCATCACGGCTTCGGCGTCCAGCAGCCAAGCGTCGCCGTTGAGCACATCCCCTTTTGCCAGATCCGGAAAGGAAAGCAGGTAGAGCAGCCGGTCATACCGCTGCTTCAGTTTCCCGAAGGAATGGGGATAGTAGGCTTTTTCAAACGTTTCCCCCTCCTTATTGGTCAGACGGTAGGTCACCTGCTCCTTCGCCAGCGGGTAAGAGGCGCGCGCCGCTTCCTCCACACCGTGCATAAAGGTGTTGGGCTTCAGCCCGCAGCCCAGCATCAGGATCTTGCCTCCCAGCAGGGGGAGCTGCCGGAAGGGCGAATGCTCCCCAACCGGCGTTTGGTCCTGCTGGTGCCAGGCCGTCAGCGCATAAGCCAGCTTCCCCCGGGCACAGACCGAATGAGTGGGATGCAGGCTCCGATACTGCGCATACTGCTTGCGGAAGCACTCCGGCAGGGCCCCGATACAGCTGGGGGTTTCCCGTACATCAAAGACCGGGTTCTCCGGCGTAACATCCCGGTAACTCAGCGCAGGGACCAGAAGGGTGCCCCCCTCCCCCAGCGCCTCCAGCAGACATTCGATCACCTCCTCCGCCCGAAGCCCGAGCGTGTTCAGCCCTTTCATGGAGGTATGAACCAGCAGCACATCCCCCGCCGCAACACCCAAGCGCCTCAGATCAATCGCCAGTTTTTCCCGATTCCCCATATCAAGCCCTTCTTTTCTGAATATAGTCGAAACACTTCAAAAGAATCATTTTGATTCTTTT
>CANSRB010000133.1 GCA_947649285.1 uncultured Clostridia bacterium | reverse complement strand
TTTGGACGGAGCGTCATCTTTTTGGGAAAGTTCATCCACATCATCTTTTTCATCGCCTTTTTTCAATGTAACATCTTCCGAAGGGGAAAGCAAGAGGTTTTGCGTTTAAAGCGGAACTGTGCTATAATAAGCGCAAAGCGCTTATTATATGGATGGCCAGGGCGAATCGTTTCATTTTCGCTCGGACGGCTGACAATACGATTTTAATTTGCTCTATGGCAGGATCAGACCAAAATCAGGACAGGAGGTTTTTTATGGCAACAATCAAGGACGTCGCAGCTCGGGCAGAGGTGTCTATCACGCTGGTTTCTCGTTATCTGAATGGGGTGAAAGGGGTAGGGAATGCTTCGGCGGCGCGGATTCAGGCGGCGATTGATGAACTGGGGTATCGTCCAAACGAGCTGGCGCGTTCGCTGGTGCTGCAAAAAACCAATACCATCGGGGTGGTGGTCGATACCCTCAGTTCTACCTTTATGTTTCCGTTGTTTGAAGGGTTGGAATCTGGCGCACTGGAATTCAATCCGGATAACCGTTACAATATCATCTATTGCAGTGCGAACGGTCGGGAGGAGCAAAAACGCCGCCATATCCGTTTCCTGACCCAGGGCCGGGTGGACGGGCTGCTGATTTATGGCAGCTGCGTGGAAGACGACCGGCTGATCGCGAGCCTGGCTGAAAGCGGGTTCCCGTTCGCACTGATCGAGAATGACCCTCCGGGGATCGATGTCAACAAGATTGTGATTGATAATGCCGGCGGGGCGCGTGAAGCCGTCCAGTGGCTGGTACGTAAAGGCTGCCGGCGGATTTTCCATATGGGTGGGAATGACGCGCTGAAAATCACCTGTGACCGGCGCTTCGGCTATTTTGCAGCGATGGAGGAAGCCGGATTGGAGCCGGTGGTGATCCGGCCGGAGGGCTTCCGGCAGGTGCAGGAGGTCGTTTTAACCAAGCAGCGGCTTTTCGAAGCGGGTTATCAGGAGATGAAAAAGCTGCTGGAAGCCGGGGATCTGCCGGACGGGATCTTCTTTGCCAGCGATGTTTTGGCATTTGGTGCGATCCAGGCGCTGAACGAGGCGGGAAAATCTGTACCGGAGGACTTGCAGGTGG
Organism: uncultured Clostridia bacterium; assembly: GCA_947649285.1. Lineage (GTDB taxonomy): Bacteria > Bacillota > Clostridia > Oscillospirales > Ruminococcaceae > Paludihabitans. The sequence continues at coordinate 3,527 of CANSRB010000133.1, read as the reverse complement.
TCGGCTTTGACGATGAAAACCCCTGGGAGTTTAACAGCCGGTTGTCCCGGATCCCGACCCTGCGCCAGCCTCTGCGCCAGGCGGGATATTTGGGGATGAAAAGCCTGATTCAGAGTCTGGCCCATCCGCAGGATCCAAAATCCCGGATTGTGCTGAAAACCGAATTGATCGAACCGCTCCTTCCATAAAGGGACGAAAATACACTAAAAAGGTAAATATGATCTTGACGGACGGAGGAAATAAGCTTATACTGGAATTCGTAGGAAAGGATGCGGATAACCGATGCTGGAATTGAAAGAGCTTACGCTTCAAATTGAAGGAAGCCGTGAAATTGTCGATCATATCAATCTGACCCTTCAGGATGGGAAGTTTACTGCGATTACCGGGCCGAACGGGGGCGGGAAATCGACGCTGGCCAAGCTGATTGCCGGAGTAGACAGGCCTACCAGCGGGCAGATTTTATTCAACGGGGAGGATATCACTGGGCTTAGTATTACAGAGCGGGCACGGAAAGGGATCGGCTTTGCGTTTCAGCAGCCGGTCCGGTTCAAGGGGCTTACGGTGCGGGATTTGCTGGAGCTGGCGGCTGGCGAGCCGGCATCGGAAACTCAGTTGATGGAATACCTCTGTGCAGTAGGGCTTTGTGCCAAGGATTATCTTTCCCGGGAAATCAATGCTTCGCTTTCCGGCGGGGAGATGAAACGGATTGAAATTGCCACCGCGATTGCGCGGAAAGCAGCGTTTACGATTTTTGACGAGCCGGAAGCCGGGATTGACCTTTGGAGTTTTTCCAGCTTAATCGATGTATTCTCCAATTTCCGGCAGGAATGGGCGGGGGGCCTGGTCGTGATTTCGCACCAGGAACGGATTTTGAATATCGCGGATGAAATTGTGGTGCTTTCCGGAGGAAGGATCAGTGCTCAGGGGAGCCGGGAAGAACTTCTGCCCGGTTTGCTGGGCCAGTCGGAGGACTGCCGCACTTGTATGAACGGGGAAGCGCACCGGGTATCCTATCCCGGCGGGAAGGGACGGTCATTTATATGAACGAAAGAACCAGGAAGCTGCTGAAGCTGATTTCGGACGGCTATGAAAACTTTACAGGGGCTTACAGCATCCGTCAGAATGGGAGCTGTGCGGAAATGCGATCCACCGAGCAGGTCTCCATTACGACGAAAGCCGATCACTCTGGGATTGATATCCATGTCAGGCCGGGTGTTCAAGGCGAAATAGTCAATATCCCGGCTTGTGTGACCTCTTCGGATATTACGGATCTGGTTTACAATGATTTTTATATCGGTGAGGGGGCGGATGTGGTCATCGTCGCGGGATGCGGCGTTCATTCTGATGGCGAGGGGGACGCGCAGCACGATGGGATCCATCACTTTTATGTGGGGAAAAATGCCCGGGTCGTTTATCGGGAAAAGCATATTGGAACTGGGGACGGAAGCGGCAAGCGGACGATCAACCCTCAGACGTTCGCTGAAATTTCGGAAGGCGGGGTGATGGAGATTGACAGCACCCAGATCAAAGGAGTGGATTCCACCAACCGGGTAACGAAAGCCTGGCTGGCGGCAGGGGCAAAGCTGCGGATCAAGGAAAAGATCATGACCCATGGCAAGCAGACGGCGGAAACCGATTTTATTGTCGAGCTGGATGGGGAAGATGCTGCCGTGGATCTGGTTTCCCGCTCGGTGGCAAAGGGATCGTCCAGGCAGCTGTTCCGATCCCGGATTGTCGGGAATACCCGTTGCACAGGACATTCTGAGTGCGATGCGATCATTATGGATCAGGGTGTGGTTTCGGCTATTCCGGAACTGACGGCGAATCATTTGGATGCCGGCCTGATTCACGAGGCAGCGATTGGAAAAATTGCGGGAGAACAGCTTATTAAGCTGATGACTCTGGGCTTGACTGAAGCGGAAGCGGAAGCGAAAATTATTGAAGGCTTTTTGAAATAAAGTCTAGGGCTTGTTTGAAAATAGAGAAAGTGCTGGATTTTTGTGCAGGGCGAGGCGGTTTCAAGAAGAAAACCGCAGAACAGGCTGCCGCCTGCCGAGGATTTTCGACGCCGAAATCCGCCCGGTTTGGGCAAAAAGACAGTATTGGCGATTTTTCAAACAGGCCCTAGTTTATCAAATAAAATTTTTTATCACAGAATGGGCGGCTTTTCTTGGACCTTGGGAAAAGCCGCCTGATTTTTCCACCTTTTTTGAAAAAAGAAGGGATGGGGAGGTCTTTGCTTTTTTCACCCTTTTTCATTGGCAGAATACGCTGGTAATAGGCTCCGATGGGAAACGGAGCGAAGTTTTTCAGGAGGATTCCGCACTCAAAAAGCGGAATGAACCGGAAAGGAAGGAAACCTAAGATGGACGAAAACAGAGAAAAATGCAGTATTTTTACAAGGCAGCCGGTTTCACTGGCTATTTCTTACGTACCGCTGCAAAGCTGGGAACGGCCCTATGAAGTTGCAGTAGGGTTTGAACGCGGCACTATTTTTGCCGGCCTGGATAAACCCTTTATTGGAGAGGAGGCAGTTCCGAGTGGCAGAAAATAATGGAATGACCCATCGTCAGCAAATGCTTCAATATATTTAGTACAAAAATCACGCAAAAAAAACGGTGATATGGTTTTGCGGGTCTATACGGATTTCCTTTAGGATACCCTGCCATAATGTGCGCTTTTTTTCGCGGTCCAGCGATTCATAGATGGCTTTGAAATCACTATGCAGAAAATTGTAAAGGGCTTGGAAATTAACAGGCGGCACGGCAGATTCCGGAACTTCGGCAAGCTGGGAAATGTACAGTTCATAGTCGGCCTTGTATTCTTCCATGGTGATCAGATCGTTTAGGTATAGTTCTTTCAGCTTGGTCATTTTCCGCTTGATTTTCGCGCGGTCGATTTTAGGCTTTTCCTTTTGGGCAGCCTGCGCTTTGTATTCCACGATATACCGGTTTATTTCGGATTCAATATTTTCCAGCAGCCATGTTTCAATAGCCTTTTCGTTGATGGTCTTTTTATGGGAGCAGAGGCAAAGATTTGTAGAACGATTACAACGATAATGGAAATACTTATGCGTTTCAGAGGAGAAATGCCGCCCTACCATCCTATAGCCGCACTCAGAGCAGACAATCAAACTGGAAAATATGTAAATGCGGTTTGCTGGGGTTTTGCGGACGTTGCTTTTTACAGCCGTTTGGATCCGGTCGAACAGAGCTCGGTCAATGAGTGGTTCGCAATATTCGAGATTCCCGCGGTATTCTCCGATATACAAGCGGTTGGAAAGCATTTTGGTCAAAATAATATTCGTAATTACAATTCCGTAAGTTTGAAATGCATATCGAATGGTTGCATTTTTATTTCGATGAAGATCATAGTAGGCGAATAGGTCGCGGGTAACGTTGGCCGTTTGAGGATCTGGGACGATATGCTTTTCCTGGATGGCTAAACCAAGCGGAAGCGATTGCGGCCCGACAAGAGCTTCTCCACGGGATACTCCCTGCTGTAGCCGTAGCCGCCGAAGATCTGGA
>CANSRB010000132.1 GCA_947649285.1 uncultured Clostridia bacterium | reverse complement strand
CCAATATTCTTCGGTCAGGGCAAGCAGGATCCCATCTTTATTGGTGAAATAATTGTATACAGTCCCTGTTGCCACGCCGGCTTTCCCCGCTAAGGAGCGGATATTCACGGCCTCCAGCCCTTCTGTATCCGCAATTTGCCGGGCGGCTTCCAGCAATGTATCATGCAGCGTATCATCTTTTTTCCGCACAAAACCCCTCCGATTTTTCAATTATGAACATGTTCACAACTATTATATTCAGCGGGAACCGCTTTGTCAAGCTTTTTTTGAACGTGTTCATCTATATTTTTTCGAGAGAAATCCTCTTTGGGAAAAAACACAAATAATACTTAGTGTAAGAGTTAAATTTAGTTCAAATTTAGATGAAAAAGATTTTCGAAAAAATAAATCAGTTTTCTGTATTATAAAATTTTGATAAAAATACTTTTAAAATAAATGTTATTTTTATAAAATAAGTTGACAAAGAGATATTCTGCGGGTATAATAAATACAAAGAGGAAAGAGCTCCCTCTTCCGGCGGCGACCCAAAGCCGCTGTCTGCTGGATGCGCGCCAGGCCCATAGGTATCGAATTGCAAGGATTGCAAAAAGCAAAATTTAGGAGGTTCAGTGATGACACTAAAAAACATAGTTAAACGCACACTCTCTATGCTCACGGCAACGGCAATTTTCTGTTCACTCAGTATCCCGGCATTCGCACAATCCCCCAACAGCGATGAAAACGGCGAGTATGTAGTAACCTATCGGGCAGAGCCTGTTACGGACATCGACGCACTGGTTGCGCTGGCAGAGCAGCAGCCGAAAACTGTTTCCGAGGAAGAGGACGATGGTTTGCTGCGGGTTGAGCAGTTGGTAGAGGTTCGGGAATACACAGACGGGGCTATAGAAAAAGACTACGCTGAAAGTGCGATTTCATTGGCGGCAGATCAAGACCTTAGTTCGTCTAAGACTAATAACCGTGTTAAAGATTATATGGTTTCTGTTACTTTCAACTATACATACAGATATTCTAACGGCGATAAATATCGAGCAAATAGTGTAGTGACTATGATAGCAAAAACAAATGCAACATCAAATAGGATTGTCCAAGCTCAGGAACTTTATCGTGCTGGTGGATTTGAGGGCGTTAAAGACATTTATTATAATAACGGTGGTGTCGGAACACAAACCTTTACTTTGCAAAGTAAACATACAGGTTTTTATCCGTCATATGGCGATCCTACTACAATAGCTGATGGTGTATCAGCACAAAGTTGGATTGATTTTTCTAATGGAGAAGAAATTACCATTCAGATAATTCCGTCTCCGCCGTCCAAATAGAATGTACTAAATATTAAAAGCAGAAATTCTATACAACCGAGGGCTTATCTTATCTTCCGAAGGAATATCAGGATAGCTATAACAAAATCCGCCTGCCCCAAAACAGGCGGATTTTGTAAAGAATAGGAGGGTGAGTCTATGACAAAGAAATCGCTTCGCTGGGTCATCATTTCCGCGGCGGTGCTGCTGGCCGTGGCCGTTGTAATAACGTCTGTTTTCCTGTTCCGTCCGTCCGCCAAGCTGGACAATCTCCAGGCATTCTGCTACCCCGGCCTGGAATGGGGCATGACCATGGAGGAAGTACGGGAGGCCCTAGATTGCAATGAAGTAAATTTCAGCGAAACACTTCGGTTTGAAAATGAAACATATACCAGTATCGGCGTGGCAGTTCGCCATCAGGAGTTTCTGGGCCGGGATGTTCCGATTGAATTTTGGTTTGATCAATTCTATGATTCGGATGAACCCCGGCTTTCCGGGATGACGATTGATATGTTCTGGGAAAACAGGAATCCTCTTGAGGGGGATCAGAAAGACTGGGTGCAGCTTCTCGAAAGCTGGCTGAAAGAGCAGGGAACCGAATATACCCTTCGGGTTGAAGAATTGGAATATGAAGAGGGGTCGAGCGGCGCTACTGCTTATATTGAAAGCAAGACCGATTTTCGTGACCAGCCAAAGCGGTATCAAAAAAGCTACGGCAAAGTTTATAATGAAAAGATTAAGCTTGGGTTTGTGGAAGCCCCCGAGAACTGGTCTCCGGAGAATCCGGTTGATCTTAGGAGTGATGAAGTCCGGCTTCCGCTGGTGACAATTGAATCATCTTTCCAGCCTCGTTCAGAAGAAGTGGAAGGAGATATCCCTGTTACGACAAAAATTTTTGCCAGGGAACTGGCGTATCTGGTCGCGCAGTCGAAGAAATAAACCCCAAAAAACAGCCGCCTGCCCCAAAACAGGCGGATTTTGTAAAGAATAGGAGGGTGAGTCTATGACAAAGAAATCGCTTCGCTGGGTCATCATTTCCGCGGCGGTGCTGTTTACAGGATGCGGCTTCCGGCCCGAAATCCTTCCGCCGACTGCCGATTCCTCGATTGTCCCGGCTGAAAATCTGAAACTCTATTTATAAAGTACGGAGGAAAATGAATGAAATTAAAAAAGCTGACAGGCGTTCACTGGGTTTTGATCATTGTGAGCATCCTTTTTATAGGCAGCTTGTTCATCGTGTTTTTTCCAAAGCCTGCTCCTCCGCCCTCTTCAAGGCCGACCCCGGCGGCTGATCTGGATTCCCTTCATGTCTTTCATTACCCCGGCTTATCCTGGGGCGCAACGGTGGACGAGGTAAAGGAAAAGTTTGGCCTGTCGGAAAACCCCGGCCCTCTCGATCCGTTTAATGCTTTTGCTTCGACTTCTGCTTTGGCAACCGACAGTGTGGATTTTTTTGGCCGGAAAGCGCAGACCAATTTTAACTTTTGGTGGGAATATGGCTCAGACCGCGGCGAGCTGTGTAATGTAACCGTCCGTATTCCGCTGCCGTTTGAACAGAGGGAGGAAGAATACGACAAGCTGTGCAAAGAGGTAGAAGCCCTGTCCAGAGAGCAGGTGCCGGAGTTCGGCTCGTATTTCAACAAAAAAATGAGGGACCCGAATAACCCGAATGGGTATGTGGATATGTGGGATACTGGCTACGAGGGCGAGGACGTTCCTTGGCAGCTCTATGAGATGGAGTTTCTCGGCGGCGACCGCCTGCTGAATATGCCTCAGGAATATCAGGACAGCTATAATAAGTTCCGAAGCCAATTGGTTATTGCCGGTCTTACAGAGAATGGCTATGACCCGGATTGGGACGACAGCAAAGAGCCTTTCAATTATATTGAGAGGGAAGACGGCTTTCTGACTTTCACCGGGGTTTACATGGATGTAGACCATGTCAATAAAACAGCAATGGCGAAGATCAGGTTTGATGGCCTTTGCATGACCGAATCGCTTTCGGTTCACTATGTCATGGGCTTGGACAATGTTTTTAACTGAGTAGCTTGTACAAAATCCGCCTGCCTAAAGTAGGCGGATTTTGAATAACATGGGAGGAACTTTATGAAAAAGAAATCCATGATCTGGCTGTTCAGTGCGCTCGCAAGCGTCTTGGCGGCAGTTTTCGTCCTGCTGGCCGTATGGGGCTTGAAACCCTCCCCGAAATTGGATAACCTCCAGGCCTTCTGCTACCCCGGCCTGGAATGGGGCATGACCATGGAGGAAACCCGGAACGCCCTCGGGATTGAGGAGGAGCTTTTCCGTGAAACCCATCAGTTTGAAAATGAAGTCTATGCCGAACGGGTGGCAGCTGTCCGCCGTCAGGAGTTCCTGGGAAAAGAAGTCCAGGTTAATTTTCGGTTTGTCCAGTTTCCCTATTCGGACGAACCCCGGTTGGCGGGGATGATTATTTCCGGCAAGATGATGGGAAGCGATGTATCCACCGATGAAACCCCGGAGGAATATTTCGGGCGGATCGAGGGTTGGCTGAAGGATCAGGGCGCGGAATACACCCTCCGAACGGAGAATTTCAAAGAAGAACCGGGTGAGTATCCGGGGATCTATGTCAGCGAGAATTCCCCCCGCTATGACGAAATCGAGGGCGGGCCGGAGTATATTACGGCTTATTTTGAAAGCAGGGCGGATCTGCGGGATCAGCCGAAACGCTGTCAGGAAAGCTTTAACGGGATCTACAACCAGCAGGTCAAAATGGAGCTGAGGGATCCGCCCGAGGGCTGGAGTATCGGGAATCCTTACGATGTCCGTGATGGCGGCGTACGGCTTCCGCTGGTGAAGTTGGAAGCGACCTATCTGTATCCCTCTGAAGAGGGGGAGAAGGGTGCGATCAGCGGGGTGTTCATCAATGCTTGGGAAATGGCTCACTTGATCGCCTATTCGAAAAAATAAACGACGAAGCCGCCTGTATTTTACAGGCGGCTTTCCAAGATTTTTGTGAAAACAAGCGGCATTTTAAGAGATATTATCCAGGCATTGATGAGGAGGCATGGAGGTGATTTTAGCCCTCAGGGAAGGGATCAGGCTTTTTACGTTATTTGTGCTTTTGAAAGACAGCCCGTTGACTCTGGCTTGTACATAGTTGTTATAAGCGGGGTGATTATAAAGGTTATCCGAGCTTCTGTGACTGGGCAGGGACGTACCTGGAACAGCGCCGGGGGTTCGAGGGAGCTCGATCAGGTTATCATTTTGGTTAAATTGGTTTTCGACGCGGTAATAGTCGGAGAATGTGTCCTTTACCACGCTGCGGGGAATGATATGATGGTTTTCATGTTGAACCGCTTTGGCAGGAGAAGCAACCATAAATTTGACCTGGCTTCCATATGCTGCGTTTGGACGGAGCGTCAT
>CANSRB010000131.1 GCA_947649285.1 uncultured Clostridia bacterium | reverse complement strand
GTCTGAAGCCGTCCATAATCTGCTTTTAAACGTTCATAATGCTGGCGGAGAAGCTGACGGACCTGGCCCTCCAAGCGCAGGAGGTTCCCGGCCAGCCGGCTTTCCAGCTCGGCGGCGCTGGGCGCACAGAGCTCGGCTGCTGCAGAGGGGGTTGGCGCACGAACATCCGCGGCAAAATCTGCAATGGTGAAATCGATCTCATGCCCGACGGCCGAAATAATCGGAATTGAACAATGGTAAATAGCACGGGCAACCCCTTCGTCATTAAAGCACCAAAGGTCTTCAATCGAACCGCCGCCCCGGCCTACGATCAGCACATCAATCCCGCCGGCTTCCTCCGCCGCACGGATCCCCTCGATAATAGAAGCCGGGGCATTCTCCCCTTGCACCAAGGCCGGAATCACAACCAACCTGGCCAGCGGATACCGCCGACTTAAAATATTGACAATATCCTGGAGTGCAGCGCCGGTTTTAGCCGTTACCACACCGATCGTCTCGGGCAGCGGAGGAAGCGGGCGCTTATGCGCTGGATCGAACAGTCCTTCTTTCGCCAGCTTCTCTTTAAGCTGTTCGAAAGCCAGCGCCAATGCACCAATCCCATCCGGCTCCATACTTTCGCAATAAAGCTGGTACACGCCGTCCCGCTCAAAGACCTGCACACTGCCAGTCAGGATGACATTCATCCCATTTTCCGGATTAAAACGCACCCGTGACGCATTCTGCCGGAACATCACCGCTTTGACCGAAGCGGACGCATCCTTCAAGGTAAAATAGAAATGCCCCGTCTTCTGATGGTTGGTAAAATTCGAAAGCTCCCCTTTTACCGTCAGAGAACGGAGATTCTCATCCGCAGCCAAACAATTTTTTAAATAGCGGTTCAACTGAGAAACGGTTATCGCTTGGTTCACAATCCTTGCTCCTTGATTAAAACTCCCTTTACGAGGAAATGTCCATTGTCTAAGGGTTGAAAGGGATAGAAAACAAATTTCATCATTCGACAGCGCCATATTTCATCGCCGCCAGAATAGCCGGGCCGGAAGCGTTGTCGGAAGAAAACCGCGGTTCGGCAAACCGACCGTCGTACTTTTCGCTGATCCGCTTGGAAATCAGCGAATTTGACATCACCCCGCCCGCATAAAGCAGAGGCTTATCGCCGTAAGCCGTCAGCACCCGCTGAGTCATCCCCTCAACCGCCGCCCCGACATACTCCACTGCATACCGGGCAACTGCTTCCCGCGGCAGCCCTTTGGCCAGCAAGTCCCGGCACTGGTTTTCCGCGCCTGAAAAATGGCAGTCCAATCCCCGGAACGCCGGCTGCGGTTTGGGAAAATCCGCCTTGCAGGAAACAGCCAACCGATCCAACTCCATCCCGCCTGGAAAAGCAATCCCCAGCATCCCGCCAACCCGGTCAATCAATTGTCCGGCATTCAGGTCCAAGGTTCTTGCAATAAGCTCAACCGAAAACAGCTCTTCATCCGGACGGACCAACAGGCATTCGGTCGTCCCGCCCGAAACATGGAACGCATAAAATTCATGGTTCAAAAGCTCCATCCCCTGGGCGGAATAGAGCGCCGCCAGGATATGCCCTTCCTGATGGGAACAGGAATATACCGGAATCCCCAAGAAGTGCCCGATCAATTCCGCCGCACACTTCCCCACCAGGAAAGCCGGCATATACGAGCCTTCCTGGCTCCGAGGCCGGGTGGACACACAGACGGCTTTCAACGAAAACCTCCGCTCCTCCGTCAGCCGGGCTACAACCTTCGGAAGCTGCTTGACATGGGCAAAAACGGCATCGCTCTGGCGCAGACCAAGCTCCTGCGCCGCTACCGGGAGCAATTGTTTTTCGGAAAAAACCATACCATTTTCGGTATCATAAACCGCGGCAGAGGTGGTATAATTGCTGGTGTCAATCCCAAGGAACTGCGCCATCAGCTTTTCAGTGCCTTGGACACGCTTGATAGCACGCCGTTTACAAAGGAAACATCTTCTTTTCCGGTAAATTCCTGCGCGATTTTCACCGCTTCGCTGATGGCTATATCCGTTTCCACATCACCGCAGAACAGGATCTCATACATAGCCAGCCTTAACACCGCCAGCGAAACCTTGGAAATCCGCTGGATCGTCCAATTTTTCAAGTATTTCTGAATCTCTGCATCCAGCAGATCTTTTTTCTCCTCTACCCCACGGAACAAAGCAGCTACCCGTTCGTCCACCTCTACGGTCTCACATTCCTCCGCCGCTTCCAGGATTTCTGACAGCGGCTCCTGATTGAAAATCCGCTCAAAAATAAGCATAAATGCGTTTTGACGCATCTGATGTCTGGTCATAAATGCTGTTACGCTCCCATATGGAGGAAGCGTCTTCCTTCCTTTTTAGAATATCCTTTTTTTCATGGAAAAGCTGTGCCAAAAACAGAATTTTCGACAAAAACCCGCGAAAAACGAACCCCCTGCTTTCAGAGGGTTCGCTCCGGGTTACTCCTGCCCTGGCAAATGCACGCCGGTTACAAAGACATTGACCTTAGACACAGCGGTTCCGGTCATATCCTGTATAGAGTTTTTCACCGCGTTCTGTACTTGTTCGCATACCTCGCGCAGACGGTATCCAAACTCTGCTACAATCCCGATGTCAAGCTGGGCCACGCCGCCCGAAATCCGGACCTTTACCGGCTTTTGAGCGAATTTCGCCGGCAGCCCCGCCAAGCGATGAATCCCTTTCAGGTCACGGATCGCCTCATTTGCTACCGTAGCCAGCACTTCTTCAGAAATATGCAGGCTGCTTTGGGTTTGGGGAATTGGCTGATTCATAAAATGGCACCTCCGGCCTCGAAGAAGCACAGGCTTCTTGCTATAATAAGAATTGTGAAATTATTCTGCCATGGAGCGCGGCGGAATGGCAGAACCGGCTATCGGGGTGGGAATGAACAAAGTAAACGCATCGCCCCGGCCATCGCATCAAATAAGGTTTGCATTTATTATACCATGATTACCCCCAATTTACAACCCCGAAAGGAACGTATTTTCGAGAGTACCTGATCCGTCCTTCAAAATATAACCGGGCCTGATTGAGCCTTTCAGCCGCGTAAGCTCTTCCTGCTTTTTGCGAATCCAGATTCATAAGAGCTTGCAAAAAACGGGAACGTCTGCCCCGGCAAACATTCCCGTTTTTTCAAATTACTGAACCTCTGTAATCGTGACGTTTTCACCTTTAATGCTGCCTTCTGCTACCACGATATTCTTGATCTGGGTAGCCTGATCCTGATCCAATCCTTCGCTTTTAACCACCACATTTGCACTGTCCGTGGTGATATAAACCACGCATTCCTCAAAACCTTTGGCTTTAATCAGGTTTTCGATACGGCTCTCCGCTTCGATCACTTCAGTCAGTGCAACCGCCTTTTCACTGGCCTGCTTTTTATCAGCCTCGCTCAGCTTCTCCCCATCCAGAATGGTGGAAATCGTCTGGATGGCTTCATCCCGGGATTTGCTCCGTGCCAATTTAGCCGTACTAAAGTAAGTTTCACTGGCAATGGCATGGGAAGAAACCAATTGCGCGTCTCCCAGCATTTTGACCTTTTCCGTTCCATCCGGATCCTGTGCGGCTTCCTGACCCTCTGCCGCAGTGGTATTGGCCGGCTCCTCCGCCGGAGCGTCCGTCGGCGTATTTTCTTGGCTTTCCGTTTCCAAAAGCATCCCTGTCGCTTCCAGCTCGCCGTCGGCATTCGCAAACTGCCAGTTCAGGTAAACGGCCGCGCCTAAAATCAACACCAAAGCCGCCAGAATAACCTGCTTTTTCCCTAAAATAAAATTCGCTTTCATCGCCATATCCTCCTTATAATCCGAGCTGATACGTTCAGCCCGCTATTCGTTCTGTTACGCAGATCCGGCTGCTCCCGATCCCCAATGCGGCCGACACCGCTTCAGTCACCCGTTCGGCTACCCGGACATCTCCACCGCCTTCACAGACTACCACAACACCACGCACCTTCGGCTCCTTTGTCGTGCGAAGCAAGGCGGTCTTGCGTCCGTTCTGATCCTCTACCAGGAGGGTTTTGCTTTCGCTTTCCGCCCGGGTACTGCTCTCGCCATCCGGAGATTCCTGATTATTGCTGTTTTGTTTTTCCTCCTTTACATAAACGTATTCAACCCCGGTATCCAAGGTCACGGTCACCTGGCTTTTCCCCACCCCGGCGATCTGCTCAACCAAGGCGGAAACCTTCTGCTGGTACAGTTCCTCGTATTCCCGGTTGGTCAATCCGGCCGCTGGTTTTGCCGATGGATCCTCTATCGGGGCAGAGGCCGTTTTTTCCCCGAATAAACCGGAGCATAAAAACAGCAGCACCCCGCCAATCCCGGCCAGCACCAGCCAGACCCGTTTCCGATCCCGCCTGAAAAATTCCCGGATTTTTTCTGTTTCCATCTGTTTTCCTCCTTGCAGGGCCAGACTTTCATCCCATTTCCTGCACAATCCTCAACCGCCAACAGGTTGGCTATATGACATCCACTTCGGCCTCCGTGCCGGTTTCCTTTCGCAGGAGATCGGCCGCTTTCTGCCGGTTCCCTTCCTCTGATGCGGGGAGGGTCACCCGTACTTGTTTTATAGATACGCGCTGATCCTCGGTAATATGAATCGAAACGTCAACTTTTTGCGGACGAACTCCTTCTGCCCGCAAAAGCTGTTCCAAAGAGGCTTCCAAATTCCGTTCCGCCAAGCTGAGAAACGGCTCCTGCGCCTGTTTTTCCAAAGGGGAAG
>CANSRB010000130.1 GCA_947649285.1 uncultured Clostridia bacterium | reverse complement strand
CCAGACCCAGACCCCGAAGAACCTGACCCTGATATAAATATTGATACGGACGGAGACGGAAAGCCAGATTTGAATGTTGACACAGATGGCGATGGGAAGCCGGATATTAACATTGACACCGACGGCGACCGAAAGCCTGATCTAAATATTGACACAGACGGAGACGGAAAACCCGATCTGAATGTTGACACCAATGGAGATGGAAAACCGGATATCAATATTGACACCAATGGAGATGGGAAACCGGACATCAACATTGATACCAACGGAGACGGCAAGCCAGATATTAACATCGACACCAACGGCGACAAGAAACCAGATGTGAACATTGACACGAATGGCGACAAAAAGCCCGACCTGAATATTGACGCGGATGGAGATGGGAAACCCGACCTTGATATTGATGCAGACGGGGATGGGAAACCGGATACCAACGTAGATACCGATGGGGATGGTTGGCCGGATGACAACCTGAAGCCGGGAGGGAGCGGCGGCGGTCCCAGTGGGGGCGGCGGCGGTTCCTCCGGCAGCTGGGAGATTCCGCCCAAGGACGACAACGGCATTTACGATGATTGGCATGTGTTTGACCCGTTTGACTACGATTTTACGCCTGCTGACAGTGACTATAGTTATGACCCGATGGCTGGTATTGATATATCAGATGTACGTATTCCGGACTACTTCCCTATGCAGCCGGAAATCGGAAGCGTTTGGATTCCAAAGATCGCGGAAGGTTGGAATTAAGGAGGTTTATTTTCATGAAAAAGTGGAAACGGGTAATAGCCGTTCTTTGTGCGCTGGTTTGTGTGCTGGGAATGTCAGTATCGGTTTTTGCGGTTACTTATTCTTGCGTTCCAATGCCAGATATGAAAGGGTTGTTGTCTTGTATTGATGCTGAGGCTGGAGTTTACAGTGTTGATTTAAGTCAAGTTTTAAAGAACACGGGATATGTTGCCTCTCTTAATGATAAGTGGACACTTCTTCAAAAGGATTTAGAAGATGGCAAAGATTTTTATACAGTTCGCTATTTTTCCTTTAAAGATCATCCTTTAGGTTTAGTTATTTGTTTTATTCCTAAAACAGCTAATATTAGTTTAAGTGGATCAAACGTTGTTCTTAACACTGGCCAAGAATTTCTATATACATTTGCTTTTAATGCATTTTCATCTGGATTTTTTCATCACGGAAGCGGATATAAAGGTAACTATGATGCTATTTCTCCTTCGGGAGAATTTATATATTTTTATTCTGATGATTCTAAGGCTTTTTTTGAAAATATTGGGTTTGATTTGGATGTTAAATTTTGGGATGATTTGAATGAACTACGATTTGCAATTGACGATGAGAATGTTGTACCTCCCGTTTCACGAGTTCACACCTTAACAGTTAATTATCAGTATGAGAATGGCACGCAGGCCGCACAGCCAGTCACGCGCTCACTTACAGCCGGAAGCAGCTATGAGATTGCCTCCCCGATAATCGAGGGCTATACGGCAGATAGGCCGATTGTGTCCGGTACTATGCCCGAAGAGGACTTGACGGTAACGGTCACCTATACGGCAGTCCCACCGCCCGAGCCGCAGACCTACAACCTGACGGTCAACTATCGTTACGAAAACGGCTCACAGGCCGCACAATCGCTTACGCGCTCGCTCACAGCCGGAAGCAGCTACGAGATCACATCCCCGACAATTGAGGGTTACACCGCAGATAGGCCGATTGTATCCGGTACGATGCCCGAAGAGGACTTGACGGTAACGGTCACCTATACGGCAGTCCCGCCGCCCGAGCCGCAGACCTACAACCTGACGATCAACTATCGTTACGAAAACGGCTCGCAGGCCGTACAGCCAGTCACACGCTCGCTCACAGCCGGAAGCAGCTACGAGATCACATCTCCGGCAATCGAGGGCTACACAGCCGACAAGCCGGTCGTATCCGGCACGATGCCTGCGGAAGATTTGACCGTTACAGTCACCTATACGGCAGTCCCGCCACCCGAACCACAGACCTACACCCTGACGGTCAACTATCGTTACGAAAACGGCTCGCAGGCCGCACAGCCGATTACGCGCTCACTCACAGCCGGGAGCAGCTATGAGATCACATCCCCGACAATCAAAAACTACACAGCCGATAGGGTGGTAGTTTCCGGAATCATGCCTGAAAGAGATTTAACGGTTCATGTCCTGTACCGCAAAGATTCTTCCGGTTCTTCGAGTTCTTCCGGCAAGTTTCCGGATGTCGCTGCGGGCGTAGAATGGAAGGACCCGCTCACATGGTTTGACATTGCTGAAGGAGTAGAATGGAAGGACCCTCTTACATGGTTTGATATTGCTGAAGGTGTGGAATGGAAGGACCCTCTTACATGGTTTGACATTGCAGAAGGGGTGGATTGGATTGATCCGTTCAATTATGATTGGGGGTGATGCACTATTTACAAAGAATTTGTAGTCATTTCCATGGACGCGCTCAACGAAATGGCTCTCACAATCCGGGCGAATGTAGGGTCTATTTTTAATATTTGCATTTATGCATTCATGGTCATTTCAGCGGTATACGTGGCCTTGGAGATCATTCATCAGTTCGGTAAATAGGAGGGATTGCATTGAAAAAGACAGTGGTTTTTATAACAATGTTTTTCTGCTTGATTACCTGCGCTGTCCCCTGTTTTGCGGAAATTGACATCCCCTGGCCCCCGCCAACTTATGATATGCCGCGCACAGTCTTTACTACGGATATGTTGGAAGCATTACCCAAGAGTTTGAAACTGACGTTTGGAGCGATTTCAAATACAGGCTTACGGATTTTTGGTGTTTTAGCTTCTGTCTCCCTGATTTCGGGAATTTTTATTCGGCTCTTCTTGGACAAACTGAATCTTTACAATGGTGTTTGGAAGCGGGAATTTCAGCGCCGGATAAAGGCCGAAGATCGAAAACGGCATCTTGACAGCATTGTTGATGATAAAGTCGCGGACATGGAAATTAACATGCTTGCCAAAGCGCGTTTCCGGCTTCGGAATCCTCTGGCCGATCTGAATGAAAAAATCTATCAGCGCGAACTGTCTTTCCAAGCGGAACAGGCAATCCGGGAACGGCATCCCGAGCGGGCTTTGGAAGAATCTATTCATCGCAGGGAAATATCTGCAACTGCTGGCATTGAGTTTGCACGCCGCAATCGAGAGCTTGCGACGGAAAGTAGGATTGTCAATCGTGAGACTGGATTTGATGCAGAGCGCGAGCTCCGAGAACGCCATCCGGGCCGCGATTTGTCGGAATCTGTCCGCCGTCGCGAACTGTCTTATCAGACCGAACAAGAAATGCGCGAACGGCATCCAGAACGCGCCTTGGAAGAATCTGTCCGTCGCCGCGAACTATCCTATCAGACCGAACAAGAAATGCGCGAACGGCATCCGGAACGAGCTTTGGAAGAATCTGTCCGTCGCCGCGAACTATCCTATCAGACCGAACAAGAAATGCGCGAACGGCATCCGGAACGAGCTTTGGAAGAATCTGTCCGTCGCCGCGAACTGTCTTATCAGACCGAACAGGAGATGCGCGAACGGCATCCGGAACGAGCTTTGGAAGAATCCTTGTATCGCAAGGAAGTATCTGCTACTGCTGGAATTGAGTTTACGCGCCGCAACGAGGACCTTGCAGCTGAAAGCAAGGTTGCAAATCGTGAATCCAGTTACGAAGCCGAGGAACGATTCCGGGCACGTTATCCGCTGGCCGTTAGAGCACGTAAATTGGACGATCGGCATGTTACGGACGATGTCGATGAAATGTATAGGACTATGTACCCAGAACGGTATCATGAGCGGCGGGCCATTTATGATGAGCTTGCCCGCGAATATGAAGAGCGTAGCGGCAGGAGATCACGCCGCCGAAGGAGGTAACGAAAATGCCCAAAAGGATATTTGTTATTTTGCTTGCTGTTCTGGTTCTGGCCTTCGCATCCGTCCCGACTTTTGCCGCTGACGGTTCTGGTCGGGGTGTTCTTTCATGGTTTTCGGATGTTGGTGGTTTCATTCGGGACATATTCGTCCCGGATGGCAACTACTTTAACAATCAGCTCTCCCGGCTAAACAGGCATATCAACAGCAGGTTTGCGGGATTGGGCGAGTTGTACCAGATGATAGACAGCTTTTTCAAAACATTAAGCAATCCCCCTCCTGTTTCCCTTAGCCTTACCATCCCCAACAACTTTCTGTTTTCCGGTTATCGCGGTACAAGGGTAGCTTTTATGGCCCCTGCACAGCCCTATTTGAAGCTGATCCGGGATGTTCTGACTGCTGCCGTTTGCCTGTTGACTGCGATCGTCTGTTATCACAAGCTGCGCACTTTTTTTACCGAGGGGGAATAACATGATTGTCGAGTTTTTCTGCAACCTCTTTTTTTCGATGGCTCATTTTTTAATCAATCTGCTTCCAAAATTCCCATCCTTTAGCGGCCTGAACGTTTCCATGTCTCCGCTCTTCTATGTTGTCCGGCTGCTGAATATGTTTGTGTCCTTCCCAGTGGTCAGTAAGTGTTTGTTGATCGTCCTTGTGGTTTATAATCTCAAATTTATATGGTCAATCTTTATGTGGCTATTACGTAAAATTCCGGGGGTGTCATAATGATAGATTTTGGTGCCATTTTTGGCAAGATGTTTGCTCCAATCGGTGCATTCTTTGGGCTGCTGTTCAAGTGTGTTTTCGGCGGCGCCCTGCTCCTGATCTTCGGTGCATTGGTCTATTTCTTTGTCCGGTACAAATTCAATCCCTTAAAGCTCGTGCCGGATG
>CANSRB010000129.1 GCA_947649285.1 uncultured Clostridia bacterium | reverse complement strand
ATTATCAATTTTATGGAGAAGTAGATTGACAAATAAATGATAATATTGTATTATTGAACTGAAGCAAAGAATAAAATCAAAAGGCCTGTTATCCTCCATTGGAAGACAACAGGCCTTTTCAAATATAAAATTATAAATTAAAACAGGTTCAAACTTGGAACTTATTTGCCGTAATAAGCTTTCAGATACATTTCTTTCAATTCGCTCATCAGCGGGTATCTCGGGTTGGCACCCGTGCACTGATCATCGAAAGCCTGCTCCACCATTTCGTCCAGAGTAGCCAGGAAATCCTCTTCCTTAATACCGTAATCTGCGATGGTTTTGCGGATTCCAACTTTTTCTTTCAGTTCTTCCACCGCTATAATCAGGTTTTCAAACTTCTCATGATCATCTTTCCCCTTAATACCCAGGAAATCAGCACATTCCACGTATCTCTCCAGCGTATGCGGATACTGATACTGGGAGAAGGTACCCATTTTTCTTGGAGCAGGATCTGCGTTAAAGCGCATTACATGGGTAATCAGCAGTGCATTTGCAACACCATGCGGCAGG
The DNA here is from genome assembly GCA_947649285.1 of uncultured Clostridia bacterium. Lineage (GTDB taxonomy): Bacteria > Bacillota > Clostridia > Oscillospirales > Ruminococcaceae > Paludihabitans. The sequence continues at coordinate 4,367 of CANSRB010000129.1, read as the reverse complement.
TGATGGAACGCCCCCAGCTTATGCGCCATCGAGTGGCAGACGCCCAAGAAAGCGTTCGCAAACGCGATACCAGCCATAGTCGACGCATCGGCCATTTTTTCCCGTGCAATCGGGTCATTCGCGCCGTTCTCATAAGCGCGCGGCAGATAAGTAAAGATATTTTTCAGCGCTTTCAGGGCTAAGCCGTCGGTATAATCCGTTGCCAGCATAGCAGCATAAGCTTCCAGCGCATGGGTCATCGCGTCAATACCGGATGCCGAGGTCAGCCCTTTCGGCATAGACATCATCAGATCCGCATCAATGATCGCCATATTCGGAAGGAGCTGGTAATCTGCAAGCGGGTATTTTACACCGCTCTTTTCGTCGGTAATAACGGCAAACGGAGTCACCTCAGAACCAGTTCCGGCAGAAGTCGGAACAGCAATAAAGTTTGCCTTGGTTCCCATTTTCGGGAAGGTATATACTCTCTTGCGGATATCCATAAAACGCATTGCAAGATCCATAAAGTCTACTTCCGGATGCTCGTACATTACCCACATGATCTTACCGGCATCCATTGCGGAACCGCCGCCCAAAGCAATGATGCAATCCGGCTCAAAAGCGCGCATAGCGGCAGCACCCTCTTTGGCGGAAGCCAGTGTCGGGTCCGGAGCCACTTCGAAGAAGGTGGTGTGGACGATCCCCATGGAATCCAGCTTATCTGTAATGGCCTTCGTATAGCCGTTTTTGTACAGGAACTCATCGGTAACGATAAAGACCTTCTTCTTATCCATTACGTGTTTGAGCTCATCCAAAGCAACCGGCAGGCAGCCCTTCTTGAAATAAACTTTTTCAGGCAGTCTAAGCCACAGCATATTCTCTCTCCTCTCGGCAACCGTTTTGATGTTCAGCAGGTGTTTGACGCCTACATTTTCGGAAACAGAGTTTCCACCCCAAGAACCGCAGCCTAATGTCAAGGACGGAGCCATATTAAAGTTATACAAATCGCCAATGCCGCCATGAGAAGAAGGAGTGTTGACTAGAATACGGCAGGTTTTCATTTTTGCAGCAAAAGTTTGGATCTTTTCTTTTTCCGTAACCGCATTGCAGTACAAAGAAGAAGTATGTCCATAACCGCCGTCGGCCACTAACTGTTCTGCTTTTGCAACCGCATCCTCAAAGTCTTTTGCACGGTACATGGCAAGAACCGGAGAAAGTTTTTCATGAGCAAATTCTTCCTCCAAATCCACGCTTTCTACCTGACCGATCAGGATCTTCGTTTTTTCCGGAACTTCTATGCCCGCCAGCCCTGCAATTTTAGCCGCCGGCTGCCCAACGATTTTCGCATTCAGCGCGCCGTTGATCAGGATTGTTTTCCGGACTTTTTCGGTTTCTTCTTCATTCAGCAGATAACAGCCGCGGTCCGCAAATTCTTTGCGCACCTTCTCGTATACGCCGTCCAAAACGATAACAGACTGTTCAGAAGCACAGATCATACCGTTGTCAAAGGTCTTGGAAAGGATAATCGAGCTGACAGCCAACGCAACATCCGCCGTATCGTCAATAACAGCCGGCGTATTCCCGGCACCTACGCCTAAAGCCGGTTTACCGGACGAATAAGCTGCTTTTACCATGCCAGGGCCGCCGGTTGCCAGGATGATATCCGCGCCCTTCATGACTTCATTGGTCAGCTCCAGGGAAGGGATATCAATCCATCCAATAATCCCTGCGGGAGCACCTGCTTCAACAGCCGCTTCCAATACCACCTTCGCCGCCGCAATTGTACAATTCTTTGCACGGGGATGCGGGCTGATAATAATACCATTCCGGGTTTTTAAAGAAATCAGGGTTTTGAAAATCGCTGTTGAAGTGGGGTTGGTCGTCGGGATTACCGCTGCGATTAAGCCAATGGGTTCTGCAATACGGGTTGTGCCGAATGCGGAATCCTCTTCAATCACACCGCAGGTTTTGGTGTTTTTGTAAGCGTTGTAAATATATTCAGAAGCATAGTGATTCTTAATAACCTTATCCTCAACAATACCCATGCCGGTTTCTTCAACCGCCATTTTAGCAAGCGGGATCCTTGCTTTATTTGCAGCTGTTGCCGCTGCTAAAAAAATCCGATCCACCTGTTCCTGCGTGTAAGACGCAAAGATCTGCTGTGCCTCACGAATTTGATTCATCTTGGCAACAAGCGCTTCAACGCTGTCAACCAAACCGGCCGTGGTCGGAAGGACTTTTTCTTCTTTATTCGCCATACTAAAATACCTCCATCAAAATCCCTTATCCTATGCTCAACTGTATTGTTATTTTTTTAACAGCATCATTATAACAGATTCACCCATTTGTATGCAAGTATGATTTCCACCAAGCTTTTTACTGAAACTAAAACTCTTTCTTGTCAAATCAGATAAAATCTTGTAAAGGAATCCATTGCTTTGCCGGTTCATCCAGTAAAACGCAGAAAGGAAAGGCAATTGAATAATTGCCTTTCCTTTTTCTTCGGCTTATTCGTATGCCACTACATCGATCCACTTCATGAGCATTTCTTCTTCGCAGGCCTTCTGCTCGACCAGCTCAGCGGCAGCGACAATAGGAAGCCATTCCTGAACATATTTTTTCGATGTCTTGGTTTTTGCGCAGAAAGTATCCATGTACATATCCGCCACATCTTTCGAATTCAGTGAAAATAAAAGATATGTTCTGGCCACATCCGCACTGGCATTCCCCTGCCGGGCAGCAACCCAGTCAAGGATATAGATGCCTTTATCATTGATGATAATATTTTCCGGAGAAAAGTTTCCATGACAAAGCTTGGTATGCTTCGGCATACTCTCCAACCGAGTCAGCAGGTCATATCTTTTCGTAGCGTCAATCGTATCCAGGCTGTTGATCTGACGGGCCAGCTTATCTTTCAGTTTGGAAAGCTTCGGCATCGCCTGTGCATGAATTTTAAGCTGGATATCCACCATCTGTTCCACATATTTGGCTACATTGCCCGGGTCTTCCTTCATAATTTCGGCTAAGGTTTTTCCCTCTATACGATCCATGCGGATCGCCCACCTGTTGTCAACAACAAAAATTTCCCGGATTTTCGGAACCGGCAAATCCGTTGCTTCTACGCGGGCATGAGTCAGCGCCTCATACATACAAGCCGTTTTCGGCATATCTTCTTTAAATAGCTTAACTACGGTATCCCCATCAGCATAAACATCCACCGTAGGGCTGGAGGAAATTAAGTTTTTGCGATCCAACATAAGATTTTGACCCCTTTCAAACAGGTTTCCCTGCTACAAATAAGCATTCAATCAGCCCAGCTGATTTCTTGTCTATATTATACAACCATCTGATTTACTTGTAAAGTATTTTTATAAAAAATAGGTTCAAAGTTCGAAAAAATATCAAAAGCTCTCTTTCCTCTTCGCGCATAAAGTTGAAATACTAAAGCAAAAGAATTGAAAATTCAGTTTTTACGGGAAATGCAGCGTCTGTTTTCCGGTATTCCTTTACAAGATTAAAAAACTTTGTTAATATAGTTGTATAACGTTTTATAAGAGGAGGAATAAAATGAAAATCTCAATTCTTTATCATACGAGGACGGGAAAAACCGCAGACATGGCCAATGAAATCAAGCGCGGGATTGAAGAAGTTTCGGATATCGAGGTCCGCTTATTTCCGCTGGATCAGGCAGACCCCGCCTTTATTCAGGAGAGCAAAGCAGTCATCGTCGGTTCCCCAACTTACGCCGTCAATGCCTGCTGGCAAGTAAAACAGTGGTTTGATGAAGGATGCCGTCAAATCCATTTAGGCGGCAAATTGGGCGCCGCTTTTGCCACGGCAGATTTCCCGCAGGGAGGCGCTGATATTACCATCCTGAACATCCTCACCCACATGATCGTACACGGGATGCTGGTATATTCCGGCGGCGGGGCCTGCCAAGGGCCGATTATCCATTTGGGCCCGGTTTGTATCAAACCCCTTTATGAGGAATCCCGAAAACAATTTCAAATTTTTGGGAAACGGATTGCCGAAAAAACATTAGAATTATTTTCCGAATAAGGGTTGGCTTTTGAGAACTGCCCGGTTTAAATGCGCCTGTGTTCCGTCCATCCCCAATTTTTACGGTAAACTTTTCTCTTTTCTTTTCAGGGATATCTTTGATTCCTTTCGGATAGAATGAAAACATCCCTGATATGAAAGGATGAAACCAATGAATTTAATTGACGTATTAGCCAATCCGGAAATGGACCGTTATTTTCACGAGCTGCCCCGTAATATCCAATCTGAATTACTGGAACGAAGCTCGGAAATCCACTCGTCCAATGAGCTTTATGAAACTGCGGAGCAGATGCTCCAATTGGATAATTGGCAGGCGGATTACCGATAAA
>CANSRB010000128.1 GCA_947649285.1 uncultured Clostridia bacterium | reverse complement strand
AATAATGGTAGCTTCCCCAAATAATTAGGAACGCAATACTTGCTGAAAATAATCCCAGCAAAAACCCTTCTACCACAAAGGGGATCCGGATGAAGGAATTTGTCGCCCCGACGAATTTCATAATGTTAATTTCCTTACGTCGAGTAAAAATGGTCGCACGGATCGTATTGGAAATAATAACCAGTGAAATAATGCCCAAAGCCAGAATAATTGCGGAGCCAAACGTCCCGACAATCTGCTGCAAACGGGTCATCGTATCTGCCACTGCGCTGGACGCACGCACATCTTCAATTCCCGGAATAGCTTCCAAATCGGATTTCGTCCGTGCAGTTAGGGAAATATCTTCCACCTTCACCACAAAGGTTTCCGGGATCGGGTTGCGGTCCTTCAGATCGTCAATCAGGTAAGCATCCTCCCCGAAGCTTTCCTTCATATTCTCCAGGCCCTCTTCCTTGGAGATATAGTCTACCTTTACAACATTCCGAAGATTGGAAATCTGCTTTTGAATGGAAGAAACCTCTGCTTTTTCGATTCCTTCCGCCAAAAATACGCTCATCTCATTCTGATCCTCCACATAGCGGACCATACTGTTGACATTTACCGTTATCAGATACGCAGCCCCGACCAGCAACAGGCAGGTGGTCAGCACCCCGATGGAAGTAAACGACATGATCCGGTTGGACCAGATATTCCGCGCGCCCTCTTTGATTAAATATCGCAGGCTGGATGTTTTCATCGCAGCACCTCCATTCTGCCGTCCGGTTGAACCGTATCGTCAAAAACGACCGTCCCACGATCAATTGTAATAATCCGCCCCCCAAAGCTCTTGACCATCTCCTGCTCATGCGTTACCATCAGGACGGTCGTCCCGCACTGGTTGATCCCCTGAAGAAGCTCCACGATTTCAAATGAAAGCTCCGGGTCAATATTCCCAGTCGGCTCATCCGCGATCAGGATTGGCGGGTCATTCACCAAAGCCCGAGCCAAAGCAACACGCTGCTGCTCACCGCCCGAAATTTCGTGCGGATAGCTTTTCGCTTTATGCTCCAGGCCCATTAGGTTCAAAATATAGGGGACCCGGTTCCGGATAAATTTATTGGAAGTATCGGTCACTCGAAGCGAAAACGCCACGTTATCAAAAACCGTCATATTCGGGATCAGGCGGAAATCCTGAAACACGACGCCGAGCTTGCGGCGGTAATAAGGAATCTGCCGCTGCTTTAAACGGCCAACGTTGATGCCGTTCACGCTGACGATTCCGGCGGAAGCGGTTTTTTCCCGAAGCAAAAGCTTAATAATGGAGCTTTTACCGGCCCCGGACGCTCCTACAATAAATACGAATTCCCCTGCGCCAACATGAATATTGACATCATGAAGGGCGATATTTTTTTTATCATATTTCATCGATACATGATTTAAATCGATCACAAAGTTCATTCCCCTTATCTGGTTCCTATTTTCAAACGCGGGTATTTTCCGCGTGCAGGACGTTCCTGTCCCTTGATGAGGGGCTGCACATTTTGTTTTTGATACAAACCCGGAACGATGCCTGCGGCAAGCCCTCCTTCTTCTGCCTGGAAGGAGGGCTGTCCTTTTCTGCCGCAGCAGGATACAAAGCCTATTGGTGAAAGAAACCCGAGCGACGCACTTTGATGATCCTCGGGCTAAAAGTCCCCACAGCCCTCCGTATATGCTGAGATACGGAACAGGCCCTTAGAATTTAGTCGGATTTGAAGTCAGATACTTTTTGACCATCAACGCAATTTTAAATACGATTGCATGGTCAAATTCCCGCAGATCCAGCCCCGTCAGCTTCTTGATTTTTTCCAGCCGGTAGACCAGCGTATTCCGATGGACAAACAGCTTACGGGAAGTTTCCGAAACGTTCAGATTATTCTCAAAGAATTTATGGATGGTAAACAGGGTTTCCTGATCCAAAGATTCAATAGAACCCTGACGGAAAATTTCACGCAGGAAAGTTTCGCAAAGGGTGGTCGGCAGCTGATAAATCAGGCGGGCAATCCCCAGATTGTCATAGCAAACGATCGTTTCTTCCGTATCGAAGACCTTTCCTACCTCCAACGCGACCTGCGCTTCTTTAAAGGAGCGCGCCAAGTCCTTCAGGCCCATGACGGTTGTCCCGATACCGACTGAAGCCTTGGTGTAAAATTCGCTGCTGAGCGTATCCACAATTGAGCCGGCCAGCTTTTCCAGATCTCGCGCTTCAATTCCTGCTTTCGTTTCCTTGATTAAAACGATATCGCTTTCATTGATGCTGAACACATAATCCTTCTGCTTATCTGGGAAAAGGTTCTGAATGACATCATACGCCGAAACCTCATTGGTCGATAAAATGCGGATCAGAAGCGCAACGCGGCTGACATCATTGGAAAAATGCAGCTCGCGTGCCTTCACATAAACATCGCCAGGAAGGATATTGTCCAAGACAATATTTTTAATGAAATTATTTTTATCGTATTTCTCGTCATAGTATTGCTTGATACTCGACAAGGAGATGGCAATCAGCTGAGCAAATTTGGAAGCCTGCTCGTCGATCCCTTCCACAAAAACCGCATATTCCGGTTTGGTATGGGAGCCAAAAGGCTTATAGGTATAGCCGTCCCGAACAAAGACGTCGTTATTTTCCACTAAATCCAATGCGATATATTCGTTGGTTGTCCCAATTTTAGACAGTTCACTGCATGCAATAATCGTGGCTGTATCATCCACTACGCCAATCACTCGATTGATTGTATCCCGCATTTGATGAACCACGCCCTGAAACAGTCGATTAGACATGAATAATTCTCCTCTCAATATCGTCGAATTTGGATTATACAAATGAAACTATTTATTACTTATTTTACCGAATTCCACGTATATTTGCAAGTATAAATCATAATTTACGCCAAATACTTCGACATTTTCATCTCTCCGCCGCAATATATTACAAATTGTAACATATCGGTTACAATTTTGTGTGAACAAAAAATGAAATCTTATACGAATTCTCCATAAAACGATGCAGTCGTTTTATGGAGCCGCAAAATATAGTATTCTTGATCCGGCAAAAAACAACCGGGCAAAGAATTCCTTTACCCGGCTATTTTTATCAGATGGAAAATCCAACCCTCAATTTTCCGGTTTCCCCTCTGGGGTATTTTTTCCCCGCTCGATATGGCTTTTCTCTTCCTGCTTGATCTCCCAATGGATCAGGAAGGTCAAAGCCGCCCGCAGGACGATGATCCCCGCAACCAGTAAAATCTCCTTGGCTTCCCGCACGACAACCGTACGCAGGATCTCGCTTCCCAATTTGAATTCCAGCCCCATCGCCATCCCTTTGGCCAGATTGAGCATGGTCATCGGGTCCCTCCGGATATATCCAATCATCCCCTTGATTCCGGAAACAATCAATACGCCAACCCCGACAAATTCAAAAAGCAAAATCGCAATATTCGAAATAGTGAGCAGCAAATCGTGCCAAAACGCCTCTGTAAATAAAAACATGATGTTCATCCTCCTGATATTTTATACGTAATAAAAGAAAAACACCCGATAACGATCTCTTTCGTTACCGGGCGCTGTCTTTGCTTTACCTGTTTTATAAATCGGGAATCCCCCGCTTCATACTAATTTTACAGGCTATTTCCCGCATTTTTCTGCAATTGCGGCATACGCTTCTTCATCCACAATAATTGTAACATCCGGATGAAGCTGAAGAGCGGAAGCCGGAACCTGAGGTGTGATCGGCCCATAAACCGTATTATAAATGGTTTCCGCTTTCGAAGAACCATTTGCAACCAAAATGATTTTTTTTGCCTGCATAATCGTGCCGATCCCCATCGAGATGGCTGTTTTCGGAACTTCATCCATGCTTGCAAAAAAGCGCGCATTAGCTGTGATAGTGGATTCTGTCAGTTGAACTTCATGCGTTGTTTTATCAAAGAACTCATTCGGCTCATTAAAACCGATATGTCCATTATTGCCGATGCCCAAAAGCTGCATATCAATACCACCCAGGCTGCGGATCAGCGCTTCATAATTCTCACCTTCCGCTGCCAGGTCTGCTGCCTTCCCATTTGGAACATGAGTATCGTTTTTATTGATATTGACATGGTTAAACAGGTTTTCATTCATGAAATAACGGTAGCTCTGATCGCTGCTGCCGTCCAGGCCGACGTATTCATCCAAATTAACTGTTTTCACCCTGCTGAAATCCAGATCACCAGCCTGATAAAGCTCAATCAGGCGTTTATAGGTGCCGATAGGAGTCGAACCGGTAGCCAGGCCGAGAACGCAGTCCGGTTTCATCGTAATCTGTGCTGCAAACAGACCTGCCGCTTTTTTGGACATCTCTGTATAATCTTTACATTTGATCACTTTCATTCAAAAGACCGCCCCTTCAAAGGTTTATTTGTTTACAGTTTACCATATATTCCGGAAAAGGTAAAGGGATATTGGTCAAGTTTTTTTCTTTTTCCTTCTGCTTTTTAAAATTCCGCTGCAAATTCGGATCTCCTGGCATAACCTCTGTCCGGCGTTCATAACAATGGGATAAGGCAAATCCAGAACACCCTCCGTTCTGGTTCCCCACTATCTTCTGATGAAAGGTCATGGTTAACTACTATGGAATTACAACTTTCCCATGAGTCCATCTGCCTGAACGAGGTTGTTTTCGATGGCACGCTGGAGCAGTCAATCGAACTGGATTACCTGCTTCCGGACTATTGCTCCAGTGTCTTTAAGATCCTCAAATGCCGGATTCTTCCCAAGGTCACATCGGAGCGGATATCCGGCGGCAAGCTGATGATCGACGGCGTAGCGCTGATCAAGGTGCTCTATGTAACGGAAGAAAATTACCAGATCCGTTCCGTTACACAAAAACAGGTTTTCTCCAAATCGGTCGAGCTGAAAGAAGACTATGAAAACAGCACCATACGGACTTCGATCCAATGCGATTACACCAACTGCCGGGTA
>CANSRB010000127.1 GCA_947649285.1 uncultured Clostridia bacterium | reverse complement strand
CGCCTCGCCCTGCACAAAAATCCAGCACTTTCTCTATTTTCAAACAAGCCCTAGATTCAGGAATGAGAAACCGTCAGGCCGTCAGTCCCGGTGTCCACTGTCAGCAGGGTATTCGGGAGCAGGTCGGTTTGCAGGATACTTCGTGCAATCCGGGTTTCCACCTCTTTTTGGATATACCGCCGGAGAGGCCGTGCACCGTAAACCGGGTCGTATCCGTTTTCGATCAGGTATTCCCGAGCAGCCGGAGTGACCTCGCAGCGGAGCTGTTTGTCCTCCAAACGGCGGTTGAGCTCGTCGAGCATCAGCCCGACGATCCCGCTGATATTCTCCCGCGTCAAGGGCTTATAGAGCACGATCTCGTCCAGCCGGTTCAGGAATTCAGGACGGAACGAGTGCTTGAGCAGCTCGTTGACGGTTTCCCGCGCTTCATCGGTGACCTCACCGCTGGCGTTGATTCCCTCAAGCAGGGCGCTGGAACCCAGGTTGGAAGTCAGGATCAGGATGGTATTCTTGAAGTCCACCGTCCGGCCCTGGGAGTCCGTAATCCGTCCGTCGTCCAGTACTTGGAGCAGGATATTGAACACATCCGGATGGGCTTTTTCAACCTCGTCGAAAAGCACGACGGAATAGGGCTTCCGGCGGACGGCTTCGGTCAGCTGTCCCCCCTCCTCATAGCCGACATATCCGGGAGGCGCCCCGATCAGGCGGGATACGGAGAATTTTTCCATGTATTCCGTCATGTCGATCCGGATGAGGTTGTGTTCATCGTCAAACAGGGTTTCGGCCAGGGCTTTGGCCAATTCGGTTTTGCCGACCCCGGTCGGCCCCAGGAAGAGGAAGGAACCAATCGGGCGGTTGGGGTCCTGGATTCCGGCGCGGGAACGGAGGATGGCTTCGGTAACCTTGGTCACCGCCTCGTCCTGCCCGATGACCCGTTTGTGGAGCACTTCTTCCAGATGGAGAAGCTTTTCCCGTTCCCCCTCCATCAGGCGGGCAACCGGGATTCCCGTCCAGCGTTCGATAATCCGGGCGATTTCTTCCTCGGTGACTTTATCCCGGAGGAGGGTATTTTTCTTTTCGGTGGAATCAGCCGCCTTCTCCTCCTCAGCCAGCTGGCGCTGGAGCTCGGGCAGCTTGCCATATTTCAGCTCAGCGGCTTTATTGAGGTCATATGCTTCCTCTGCCCGCTCAATGTCCGCATTCAGGCTTTCGATTTGGGCACGAAGGGACTGTACTTTACCAATGGAGGCTTTTTCATTATCCCATTTGGCTTTCATCGCGTTGAATTGCTCCCGCATTTCGGCCAGCTCTTTCTGGATTTCATGCAGGTGCTCCTGAGAGAGGGGATCGCTTTCCTTTTTCAAAGCGGCTTCCTCGATTTCGTGCTGGATGATCTTCCGCTGGATGACATCCAGCTCGGTCGGCATGGAGTCGATTTCCGTCCGGATCATGGCGCAGGCCTCGTCCACCAGGTCGATCGCCTTATCCGGCAGGAAACGGTCGCTGATATATCGATTGGAGAGGGTTGCCGCCGCGATGATGGCCGGATCCTGAATTTTTACACCATGGTAAACCTCATAGCGCTCCTTCAAGCCGCGCAGAATGGCGATGGTATCCTCGACAGTCGGCTCGGAAACCAGTACCGGCTGGAATCGGCGTTCCAGGGCTGGGTCTTTTTCAATATATTGGCGGTATTCGTTCAGGGTGGTCGCGCCGATACAGTGCAGCTCGCCCCGGGCCAGCATCGGCTTGAGCAGGTTGCCTGCGTCCATCGCGCCGTCAGTCTTGCCTGCGCCGACGATGGTGTGCAGCTCGTCGATAAAGAGGATGATCTGCCCTTCAGATTTGCGGATCTCGGTTAAAACCGCTTTCAGGCGCTCCTCGAATTCGCCGCGGAACTTGGCTCCGGCGATCAGCGCGCCCATATCCAGCGAAAAAATCGTTTTATCCCGCAGGCTGTGAGGGACATCACCCCGCACGATCCGTTGGGCCAGCCCTTCGGCAATGGCGGTTTTTCCGACACCGGGTTCTCCGATCAGGACAGGGTTGTTCTTGGTTTTGCGGGAGAGGATCCGGATCACGTTCCGGATCTCATCGTCCCGCCCGATGACCGGGTCCATTTTCTTGCTGCGCGCCCGTTCGACCAGGTCGGTGCCGTATTTTTTCAGTGCGTCATAGGTGGATTCCGGGGAATCGCTGGTGACGCGCTGGCTTCCGCGGACGGAGGCCAGGGTTTTTAGGAAGTCGTCCTTCCGGATCCCAAACTGTTCGAACAGCTTTTTCAGCCGTTCGTTGGGATAGGAAAGCAGAGCCAGAAAGAGATGCTCGACCGAAACATAGTCGTCTTTCATGGAAGAAGCGGATTTTTCAGCTTCGGTCAGGACACGGTCGACATCCTGCGAAACGTAGATTTTCCCGGCTTCCCGGCCTGGGCCGGAAACCCTGGGAAGCCCGGATGCCAGCCGCTCGGCTTCCTGGGAAAGCCCATCGGGATCGCTGTTCATTTTTAACAGCAGTTCGCGGATGAGCCCCTGCTCCTGGTTCAATAAGCCGCAGAGCAGATGTTCCTGCTCCAACTGAAGGGATTGGTATTCGATGGCGAGATCCTGTGCAGACTGGATCGCCTCCAGTGATTTTTGGGTGAATTTTTGTGCGTTCATAATCAGGCTCATTCCTTTCATTCTTTGTTAATTCCAGTATAAAGGAAAGATATGTGCGGTTGTTGACGGAATTGTTTCTGGAATGTTAATTTTAGCACTCGAATATATAGAGTGCTAACAAAAGCTGAAAATCCTGTTTTTACGGGGAAAATCTGAGGGTGGGAAAAATTGTTTTCTAAAATCGGAAAAAATTTTTGAAAACCTCTTGACATTTGATCTGTGTTATTGTATTATTGTGTCAATCTCTTAATACAAAACAATTGAAAAGGAGAACAACATGAAATGGGCTTTTACAACCGATCGTCCCATCTACGCGCAGCTGGTCGAGCAGATGACCTTTGCGGTAGTATCGGGCGAATACCGTGCCGGCGACAAGCTGCCAAGCGTCCGCGATTTGGCGCAGGAAGCCGCCGTCAATCCAAACACTATGCAGAAAGCGCTTGCCGAAATGGAGCGCCAGGGAATGCTTTATACCCAGCGCACCGCAGGACGCTACGTTACGGAGGATGTTGCCATGATTCAGCAGATCAAAACCAAGCTGGCCGAACAACAAGTCGCCGATTTTCTGGCCCAGATGGGCAAAATCGGTTTAACCAAAGACGAAATCATCGCACTGATCCAGCAAAGCTGAAAAACAGTCGGATGGATTTCAGAAGAGGACGGCCGCATTCCAGCGGCCAAAGGGGGTAATATCATGATGGAACAACAGTATCCTATTATTGAATGCAGCAGCGTAACCAAGCGCTACGGAAGCCGGACGGCCCTGAATGGGCTGAACCTGACCCTGAATCGGGGTCGGATTGTCGGCCTGCTGGGGCCGAACGGCTCCGGCAAGACGACGCTGATCAAGCTGCTGGCCGGGCTGCTTGTCCCGGAGAGCGGAAACATCCGTGTAAGCGGGATGCCGCCTTCGGTGGAAACCAAGAAAATTGTTTCTTATCTTCCGGATAAGGACTATCTGAACGACTGGATGAAGGTGACCGACCTGCTGGCCTTCTTTGCCGATTTTTATGCGGATTTCGACCGGCAGAAAGCCCTGGAAATGATGCAGCGCCTGGGGCTGAACCCGGAGGACCGGCTTCGTTCCATGTCGAAAGGTACGCGGGAAAAAGTCCAGCTGATTTTGGTCATGAGCCGGAACGCCGAGCTTTATCTGCTGGATGAACCGATCGGCGGGGTAGACCCAGCCGCGCGGGACTATATCCTCAATACTATTATAACCAATTACAGTGAAAATGCAGCTGTCCTGCTTTCGACCCATCTGATCTATGACATCGAGCGGGTGCTGGAGGAAGTGGTCTTTATTTCCAACGGCCAGGTTATGCTCCAGTCCTCGGTGGACGAAATTCGGGAGCAGCAGGGTAAATCTGTTGACGGGCTTTTCCGGGAGGTATTCAGATGTTAGGGAAATTATTTAAATATGAAATGAAATCCACAGCGCGGATGTTCCTGCTGATGTACGCAGCCATGCTGGTAGTCACACTGGTCAACCGGATTTCCTACACTTTCCTGAACCGCGAAGGGCCTTCGAACTGGATGCTGGATACCCTCGGCGGGTCAGTTATGCTGCTCTATGTCCTGTCTTTGGCGGCAGTCGGCGTCCTGACCATGATTTTCCTGGTTCTCCGGTTTTATAAAAACCTGATCCGGGCCGAAGGCTACCTGATGTTCACCCTGCCGGTCACGCCGGCACAGAATCTGCTTTCCAAGCTGTTTACGTCGGTGATCTGGTATTTCGCCAGCGCCCTGGTTATGCTGGTTTCCATTCTGCTGATGTTCCCCATTGGGGAAACCATGAATTTCCTGCGGGCTGTCCTGAAGAGTTGGGGAGAAATTTCCGCACAGTTCCAGCAGGTGTCCGGGATGAACATTTACGCGCTGCTGGGGCTTTTCTTCCTGACGGCGCTGGTCGGTACCGTTGCATTTGTGCTTCAAACCTATGCAGCTATGTCGGTTGGGAGCCTGGCGAACAGCCATAAATTAGTCTGCTCGGTCGGCGTCTATATCGGGATTTATATGCTGCAGCAGGTGATTATGGCGCTGCTTTTAGTAGGCTTTGGGAGGGTGCTTTTCGAGACCGATTTGTCTGTACAGCAAGGCTTTTCCCTGCTTCAGACGGTTTTATGGACTCAGATCCTGCTGGAAGCCGCTCTTAGCGTGGGGTTCTTCCTGGTTTCCAACTATATTTTGAAGAGAAAGTTGAATCTGGAATAGGCATGGAAAGGAGATCGACGAACCATGAAAAAATTGCTGGCGGTATTTCTGATGTCTGCTTTAATGGCTGGGCTGTTGACGGGCTGTCAAAGAATCATCTGGAATGGACAATGGGATGAAAAGGAGCTGAGAGGCTTCTGGGAGGAGAA
>CANSRB010000126.1 GCA_947649285.1 uncultured Clostridia bacterium | reverse complement strand
AGCGGACAACAACGCCGCCTTGACGGTGTTTCCCCGCACCCACAAGACGCGGAAAAATACCCCCATGGATTGACCCGGAAATGCACAAAAAGGAGAAAGCGATGGCTTTCTCCTTTTTACGTATAGATACAAGTTTAAGCAAAATCAGTGCCGAATCAGGCTGACGCCGTCCATTTCCGCCGGCTTGGGAAGTTCCAGAAGCTCCAGCATGGTGGGCGCGATATCCGCCAGACGGCCTCCTTCGCGAAGCTGTACCTCCTTGCCGCATACCACAAACGGAACCGGATTGGTGGTGTGCGCTGTAAACGGCGAACCGTCTTCCTCGTACATCTTATCGGCATTCCCGTGATCCGCCGTAATCAGTGCAACGCCGCCCTTGGCCAAAATCGCGTCCACGGTTTTCCCAACACAGGTATCTACCGCTTCCACCGCCTGGACAGCCGCCTCGAATACGCCGGTATGACCTACCATATCGCAGTTCGCGTAATTCAGGATAATCACATCATAACGATCCGACTCAATCCGTTTCACTACCTCCTCGCAGACCTCGTAAGCGCTCATCTCCGGCTTCAAATCATAGGTTGCCACCTTCGGGGAATTGATCAGCGCACGATCCTCCCCTTCAAAGGTCGCCTCTACGCCGCCATTAAAGAAGAAGGTTACATGGGCATATTTCTCTGTTTCCGCAATCCGGAGCTGAGTCCGTCCGTTCTTGCTCAAATACTCGCCCATTGTATTGCTCAAAGACTGCGGGCGAAAAGCAACCTCCACATTCGGCATGGTCACATCATACTGCGTCATGCAGACGAAATGTAGCGGAAAGCGCCCGTTTCTGCGCTCGAATCCGGTAAACCCGTCATCTACCAGCGTCCGGGTGATTTCCCGCGCGCGGTCCGGACGGAAGTTAAAGAAAATCACGCTGTCGTTCGCACGCATTGGTTCGCTGCCGTTGATAACAACCGGAACGACAAATTCATCCGTGACGTTGTTTGCATAGGAGTCTGCCACCGCAGCCACCGGGCAGACAGCCAGAACCCCCTCGCCATACACCATCGCAGAATAGGCTTTTTCCACACGCTCCCAGCGGTTGTCGCGGTCCATCGCGTAGTAACGCCCCATGACCGTTGCGATCTTCCCGATACCGATTTCATCCAGCTTATCCTTCAGCTCCTGTACAAAGTCCTTGCCGGAGGACGGCGGAACATCCCGGCCATCCAGGAAGCAATGGACATAAACCTTTTCCAGGCCCATTTTTTTCGCCATCTCCAGCAAACCGTACAAATGCCCATTGTGGCTGTGTACGCCGCCATCCGACAGCAACCCCATCAAATGGAGAGCCGAACCCTGTTTCTTGCAGTTTTCCATCGCGGAAACCAGCGCTTCATTCTGGAAAAAGTCGCCGTCCTGGATCGACTTGGTGATCCGGGTCAGCTCCTGATAAACAATCCGGCCGGCGCCGATATTCGTATGGCCGACCTCCGAGTTGCCCATCTGCCCATCCGGCAGGCCGACATCCATCCCCGACGCGCCGATATAGGTTTTTGCTCCTATAGAAAACAGGCGGTCCAGGTTCGGGGTTTTCGCCGCGTGAATGGCGTTGCCGTAATCCGAGGTATTTTCGCCAAAACCGTCCAAAATAATCAAAGCCAAGGGTTTTTTCATGATAGTTCATCCTTTCTAATCCGAAAGCCCAAATTTCCGCACAGAAAACCTGCGCGGAAATTTGACACGTTTTATGGGGCCGCAGCCTGCGGATCCGTGGAGCAGCCGCCAAGAAAAAGGGTTATTTGCTTGCAGCGTCGATAATTGCCTTAAAGTCCGGCGCTTTCAGCGAGGCCCCGCCAATCAAGCCGCCGTCTACATCCGGCTGAGCCACCAGCTCTTCGGCATTTTTCGCATTCATCGAACCGCCGTACTGAATCGTCATGGCATTTGCCGCATCCGAATCATACAGCTTTGCAATAACGCCCCGGATTACCGCGCAAACCTCGTTGGCCTGCTCCGCAGTGGCCGTTTTACCGGTACCGATTGCCCAAACCGGCTCATACGCGATGATTACATTCTTCAACGCTTCCTTGGAAACGCCTTTCAAAGCGATCTTGGTCTGGAGAGCTACCAACTCTTCGGTAATCCCGTTTTCGCGATCCTCCAGCATCTCGCCCACGCAGAGGATCGGCTTCAAGCCTGCTTCCAGTGCGGCCAAAAGGCGTTTGTTGACGGTAACATCCGTTTCACCAAAATACTGACGGCGCTCGCTATGGCCAAGAACAACATACTCTACGCCCATTTCTACCAGCATAGCCGCCGAGATTTCACCCGTAAACGCACCGCTTTTTTCAAAATGGCAGTTCTGCGCCCCAACCTTAATATTGGTACCCTTGGTCAGCGCGACCGCAGTTTCCAGATTGGTAAACGGAACACAGACAACAACTCCGCAATCCGCATCCTTTACCAGCGGGATCAGCTCCTCCACCAACGCCTTGGTTTCTACCCGGGTATTGTTCATTTTCCAGTTTCCGGCAATAACAGCCTGTCTGAGGGTTTTATTCATGTCAAAAACTCCTTTTCTATTCTAACGAAAAAGGCGGGATTGTCCCGCCTTTTTGCCCGTTCTCTTTTACGGAACTGCGCGGAAGTGATTCCAGCGCTTATTTATCGCTCATTGCGGTAATGCCGGGCAGCTCTTTGCCTTCCAGGAATTCCAGGGAAGCGCCGCCGCCGGTGGAAATATGGCTCATTTTATCACCGAAGCCCAGCGTATTGACTGCCGCTGCGGAATCGCCGCCGCCAATAATCGTAACGGCATCGGTTTCTGCCAGCGCTTTTGCTACGGCGATGGTACCCTTGGCCAGAATCGGATTCTCAAACACGCCCATAGGCCCGTTCCAAACAACGGTTTTTGCAGATTTTACCGCTTCTGCAAACAGAGCCGCAGTTTTTTCGCCAATATCCAAGCCCATCTTCCCGCTCGGGATCCGGTCTGCCGCGCAGGTTTCAACCGGGATCTCCGCATCGATCGGATCCGGGAAAGCCTCAGCTACTACACAGTCTACCGGGAGCAGGATTTTCACACCTTTTTCTTCTGCTTTTTTCAGCATCTCTTTGCAGTAATCAATTTTTTCACTGTCCAGCAGGGATTTCCCAACATTGTAACCCTTTGCCGCCAGGAAGGTATACGCCATACCGCCGCCGATAATCAGGGTATCTGCTTTATTGAGCAGGTTTTCGATGACATTCAGCTTATCTGCAACCTTTGCGCCGCCCAGGATCGTAACGAAGGGTCTAGCCGGATCGTTGACTGCGCCGCCGAGGTATTTGATCTCTTTCGCCATCAAGTAGCCGTTCGCGGATTCCTCCACATAGCTTGCTACACCAACGGTAGAGCAGTGTGCGCGGTGTGCCGCACCGAATGCATCATTGACAAAGAGGTCTGCCAGGCTGCCCAGCTCTTTGCTGAATTCCTCGCCATTCTTGGTTTCTTCTTTCCGGTAACGGGTGTTCTGAAGCAGAACAACATCGCCGTCTTTCATTTCAGCAACGGCTTTCTTTGCGTTTTCACCGACAACATTGTCGTCAGCGGCAAAAACAACTTCCTTGCCCAGCAGTTCAGAAAGACGTTTTGCAACCGGCGCGAGAGAAAGCTCGGGCTTCGGCTCGCCTTTCGGTTTGCCCAGGTGAGAGCAGAGGATCACCTTTCCGCCGTCCTCGATCAATTTTTTGATGGTCGGCAGAGCGGCGACAATACGGTTTTCATCCGTAATCACGCCGTTTTTCAGCGGGACATTGAAGTCGCAGCGAACCAGGACACGTTTGCCGGCTGCCTGCAGGTCATCCACCGATTTTTTATTCATCGCATTCATATGAGATTCTCCCTTCTATTTTCGACTGTAGTGCAAAAGGCTTGCATACATCTCCGCCTTATATTTTAGCTTATTTTAGGTATTTTTTCAAGTAGTATCCGGCAATTTAATGGGATCAAACGCAAATATTGTTAAAAAGATAACTTTCCAAGCCGGAAAATCTAGGCTGCGGAAGCCTACGCCGGATCCTTCTCCTCTATTTTCCGGTTGTATTCCTCCACGATCTTCCCCACCAGCCGGATCCGCTCGATATCCCCGGTAGAGGAAATCTCATCCGAAATCCCCAAAATCAGGTTCGGCGCAAACAGGTCCAGGATCTGATGGACGCATTCCTCCAGAACCTCCACCGGGAAAACCTCATCAAAATAAACCGCCGGGATACCGTCTACCAGGAACATCCTGTCCCCCAGATAACGGCGGGCTTCCTCCAGGGTAACATCCCCCTGCGGCTTGGGAGTAATGGCTTCAATCCCATCCAGCCCAGTCTGCTGGTAATATTCCATCAGACCGCGGTTGTCGCCGTCAAAATGGGAATAGGTGAACCGGCCTGCCGCGTGCAGCTTCTCACAGCGCAGCTTGTATTCCGGAAGGACATACTTTTCGAACAGCGCAGGGGACAGGGTACCAGAATGGATATTGTCGCCAAAGTTGATAATTCGGATGGGCGAAGCATTGATAACGTCGATCAGCTGCATCTGGGATTCGCGGAGGGCGTCGAAATAGGTTTCTACGGTTTCCGGATAATCAGCCAGTGCGTAGACGGCTTCCTCTACCCCCATCAGGTCAATATACAGCCGCTGGAGCGATACCCGCGGCATAAAGATACAAGGCGCGCCTAAATCGCCCCACTCGGCCTGGACTTTATTGAAATTCTCCTGGGAATAAGCCCAGCGGGTATGCTGTTCGATATAGGTAAAAACCCGGAGGTCTTCCTCATTGCAGACCCACTCCTTTTTCACCAGCCTGGCCCAGCTGCTGGGCGTGGTCTGTTCAATGCGGGTGACGCTCCCAACCGGCGTTTCAAAGGTTTCGATCCGCTGGTTCCCTTCCCAGCGCTCCGAATAATGCAAAGTTTCATCATATACCGGATAAAAACAGCAGTTATATTCATACACCCGCGCGGAACAGCCAAGATCCCGGTAGATCTCTGCTTTGGACATCCCCTCGTATTT
>CANSRB010000125.1 GCA_947649285.1 uncultured Clostridia bacterium | reverse complement strand
TCTTTGAAGTCCCAACGAAGGACGAAATAGATGTATGGGTAAATTCCTAAAATTCGGATTTATCGGGCCGTCATCGAACAATGAGCGACTGCCCGCTTTGGATATTTTGACGGGTGGTTTAACGAAATGGCTTTCAGCAGCGCCAATCTGAAAAGGGAGTTTGATTCAGTTTTTTGGTTGTTTTTCCTAAAAACCGAAGCTGTTTTTCATCAGTTCGCTGAATCATTCTAATTTATTAGGAAACTTTCCTAATTATATTGACTTTCACCCTGTACCATGATAGAATAGGTACTGTCCTCCATAAATGAACTTTTTCACAACGCAAACACCTCGTTTTGAAGAGAGAAAACAGGTATTTGAGAGCAAAAGGCCCAGCCGATACGGCTGGGCCTTTTGCTGCTTTCAGCTGAATGGAACCAAGATCACCGGCGGGAAATATCCCGCTGCACGATCTCGCGCAGTTCCTCCACGCTGGAAAATTTCTGTTCCGGGCGGGTATGCTCCAGCAATTCCACCCGGGCGGTTTCCCCATAGAAATCCCCTTCCGCTCCCAGCATATAGGTTTCTGCCAACGGGGCGCGTTCCCCCTCAATCGTCGGCTTTACCCCAATATTCGTAATGCTGCGGTAACGCTTCCCACGAACCCAGGTCACGCTGTTGTATACCCCATGCGCAGGAACGACGCACGGGCGGGCAAGAAGCTGATTCAGAGTTGGAAAGCCCAATGTTCGGCCCAGACTGCGCCCATGTATTACCTCGCCCAGGATATAATACCGGTATCCCAGCAGCGCATTTGCTTCCGGAATACGTCCCGCACCCAGCAGTTCACGGATAGCGCTGGAGCTGACCAGTTCCCCATCCCGCTCCAGCCGGGGGCAGATATTCAGATCGACCCCCTGCTCGGCGCAAAGCCGCCGCAAAAGCCCGGTATCCCCTGCCGCGCCTTGTCCAAATGTATAATTATATCCACAGGAAAGCCGCCGGGCGTGAAGCTTGTCCATCAGGATCCTACGGAAAAAATCCTCTGCGGAAAGCCCGGCCATTTCACGGAACGCTGGGAAATAGACCCGCTCCACACCAAGCGCTTCCAGCCTCTCCAGCCTTTGCGCGTCCGGCAGAATCAGCTCCAAGCCGCTTTTATTCGCAGGGGCACTTTCGTTTATCCGGAAAGTCAGTACACTCCAAACCAGCCCTGGCTGCCGCGCACCGTAAATCACCTCTGCGTGGGCCGTATGCACACCATCGAAAAAACCCAAGGCTACCGCAGTTTCTTCCTGGCTTTTTTCCAGATTATAATAAACCTGCACGAATCCTCCTCCTAGACAAACAGTTTCTCAATACGGAGCAACGCTTCTTCGGGACAGCTTCGCGCCAAACCAAGGAACATCCTATCCTGTGCATAAACCCGATGCAGACCCTCCCCGGGCTGACAGCGGACACGATTCAAATCCAGCCGGACCCCGTTCCTGAATTTCCGGCTCTGCACCTCGTTCAGCCTGATTTCCGGCAGCGATTCAAACAGTCGGTCCACCGGCAGCAGACGTTCCTCCAACCGCCCGGCTTCTGTCAGGGCCTGAGCTTCTTCCAGGGTGATGCAGTCTGCCAGGCTGAATGGTCCTGCCGCCGTACGCACCAACCCTGTCATCATCCCGCCGACTCCCAGCCGGCTGCCCAGATCACTGAGAATACTTCGGATATAGGTCCCTTTGGAACAGGAGATTTCCAGCCGGCCGCTTTGGGAGGCTGCATCAAAAGAGAGCAGCTCCAAATGATGGACAAATACTGTCCGGGGCTGGCGCTCCACCTCTTTTCCCTGTCGTGCGAGATCGTAAAGCCGCTGTCCATTGACCCGTACTGCCGAATACATAGGCGGGATTTGGACGATTTCCCCACGAAATTCTGGGAGGCAGCTGCGCAGTTCCTCCTCCGTCACCCGGGAAACCTGCTCACTGAGAATCGTTCCCCAAACATCCAGCGTATCACTGGTCTTTCCAAGCAGGAAATCCGCCGTATAGCTTTTGGTGTCGGTCGGCATTCGGTCGCAGGCTTTGGTTGCATTCCCGATAAACACGGACAGTACGCCGGTCGCCATCGGATCCAGCGTGCCGGAATGCCCGACCCGCCGGGTTTTGCTCATGCCGCGGATCCGCGCCACCACATCAAAAGAGGTGTATTCCTTCGGCTTGTTAATGCAAAGTATTCCGTCCATACAGTCTCCCTACTCCAGCGATTCCAGAAGATGTTCGGCCGCTTCTGTCAGCATCCGCACAGCCTCATCATAACCGGCGCGGATCAAACAGCCCGACGCCCGTGCATGGCCTCCGCCGCCGAATTTCCCACAAAGGACGCTGGCATCTGCCCGGCTTCCGGTCCGAACCGAAACCTTCCAGACGCCCTCCTCCTTTTCCCGGAGGGTCAGGCCGATATCCACCCCTTCAATCATCCGGGGAAGAGCGGCCAAGCCGTCCAGGTCGCCTTCCGCCGCTTGAGCGTGTTCCAGCAGGGAGCGAGGGATTGTAATCAGGGCGACCCGATCCCCGGCAAAAAAGCGGATAGAATTCAGCACGGCCTGTTCCACCAGGATCCGGCCTTTGGTTTTGGTATCGAACAGCCGCTCGTTGATCCGGCTGTAATCCGCCCCGGCCTCCATCAGCTGGGCGGCCATGCGGTGAGTCTGCGGGGAGGTGCTGGGATACTTGAAGCAGCCGCTGTCCGACGCAAGCCCGGTATACAGGCAGTCTGCGACCATCGGCGTCACCGGTGCTCCCAGCAGACGCACGACCTCATAAACCAGCTCGCAGGTGGCCGCGGCCTGCGGCCAGACGCAGCTTTCCTGGGCATAGCCCTCGTTGGTCGGGTGATGGTCCAGGCAAAGCTGGACCCGGCCGGCATACGCCGCTTCCAGGCCCCCCAACAGATTAGGAGCGGCAACATCGACCGCCATCACGAAGCCTTCCTCGAAATCCTCCTCCCGGTATTCCCGGCAAAGATGGGCATATTGGGAAGGCACCGGATCGGCACAGCGTACCCGCGCCTGCTTGCCCAGCTCCCGCAGGGCGTAATAGAGGCCGTATGCACTGCCGAGGGTATCCCCATCCGGGCTGGCATGAGCCAAAATACAGACCCGGTCCTGCTGCAAAAGGCGTTTTACCGCCTGCTCAACGTCAATCATCATTTATTTCACCTATAAATTCGCTCCGCAAAGACTGACAGCCGTTGCGGAGCGAATGTCCTTTCTATTTCAGTTCCGGTTCCTCATGGAAGGGGCGCGCCTTTTGCTCATCCGCCAAAATCCGGTTGATGTTGGCGCTGTACTCAATCGAATCGTCCCCGATAAAGTGGAATTCCGGCGCTTTGCGTAAATGAAGCCGCGCCGCGATCTCACGGCGGATATACCCGGCGCCGCTTTTCAGCCCCCGGACAGATTCCTCCGTCTGTTCCCGGCCCTCAATCGCACTGACATATACCTTGCAGTGGGAAAGATCGTTGGATAAATCCACCTTGATAATGCTCAGCATCTTGGAAACCCGGGGATCTTTGATTTCCCGGAAAATCAGGGTCAGTTCCTTTTTGATGTCCTCCGTAATACGGCTGATTTTAATGGATGACATAAATTCCTCCTAACAGGGCCGGTTTCGGCCTTTTAATCCCGATATTCCTCAATGATGAAGGATTCAAAGATGTCGCCTTCCTTGATATCGTTGTATTTCTCCAATCCGATCCCGCATTCATAACCGGACATGACCTCTTTAGCATCGTCCTTGAAGCGTTTCAGCGAGTCGATCTTATCCTCAACCAGCACAATCCCGTCCCGGACAACCCGGATCAATGCAGAACGCGCCACTTTACCCTCCAGCACATAGCAGCCGGCTACGCTGCCCACACCGGTGATCCGGTAGACCTGGCGAACCTCTGCCCGGCCCAGCTCCACTTCGCGGGTTTTCGGAGAAAGCATCCCTTTCATCGCCTGTTTGACATCATCAATCGCGTCATAAATGATCCGGTAAAGGCGGATCTCGACATCGTCATCCTGAATGGAATCCCGGACATTCTGGTCGGGACGGACATTAAACCCGATGATAATTGCACTGGAAGCCTGCGCCAGCATGACGTCGGTCTTGTTGACCGCACCGACACCGTAATGGATAACCCGGACCCGGACTTCTTCATTTGTCAGCTTCTCGAGGGACTGCTTCACCGCCTCGGCGGTACCCTGGACATCAGCCTTCACAATAATGGGCAGTTCCTTCATGCCGCCCTCTTCAATCTGGCTGAACAGATTGTCAAGCGTAACCTTCTGGTACTGTTTAAACTGCTCTTCCTTCTGATTATATTTCCGCTGATCGACCAGCTCGCGCGCCAGACGTTCGTCCTCAACAGCATCGAAGATATCGCCCGCGGCCGGAACCTCAGCCAAGCCGGTAATCTCAACCGGGACACTGGGGCCTGCTTCGGTAACGACTGCCCCTTTATCATTCGTCATTACCCGGACGCGGCCCACGCTCGCACCCGCGATCAATACATCCCCAGTATGCAGGGTACCGTTTTGAACCAGCAGGGTAGCAACAGGGCCGCGGCCCTTATCCAGCCGGGCCTCAACAACGGTGCCCTTGGCACGGCGGTTCGGATTGGCTTTCAGATCGGCCACATCCGCCGTCAGGTTGACCATTTCCAGCAGCTCCGGGATCCCTTCCCCGGTCAGTGCGGAAACCCGGCAGCAGATGATATCACCGCCCCATTCCTCTGGGACCAAGCCGTATTCGGTCAGCTCCTGCATCACCTTATCCGGGTTGGCATGGGGCTTATCACATTTGTTGATCGCGACAATAATGGAAACATTTGCCGCTTTGGCGTGGTTAATCGCCTCGACCGTCTGGGGCATGATGCCGTCGTCCGCCGCAACGACCAGGATAACGATATCCGTCACTGCTGCTCCCCGCGCACGCATGGCTGTAAACGCCTCGTGGCCGGGTGTATCCAGGAAGGTGATCGGGTTCCCATCGATCGCTACGGTATATGCACCGATATGCTGCGTAATCCCGCCCGCTTCCTTA
>CANSRB010000124.1 GCA_947649285.1 uncultured Clostridia bacterium | reverse complement strand
TATGAAGTCCACCACAGGCCGCTTCGCGGCCCCTGCGGCGCAAATGCGCCGCACACTTCAAAAGAAGTAAATCACTTCTTTTGAAGTGTGGTAACTATAAAAAATTAAGGAAAAAAATTTTCAAAATAGAGGGGATTTCTGTTTTATCCTGTATTATGATTATAGTAGATATTTTTGTTGAAAGGAGGGGCATGAATGATTCGGGAGGATTATGAGGAACGGGAGAGGCAGTATCTGTCGCCTTACGCCTGCCTTTCGGCAGAAACCAGGGGCCGCGTCCGTCCGTTGACGCCCTGTGAAATCCGGACGGAGTTCCAGCGGGACCGAGACAAGATCCTGCATTCCAATTCATTCCGGCGGCTGAAGGATAAAACGCAGGTGTTCCTCTCCCCGCTGGGCGACCATTATCGCACCCGGCTGACCCATACGCTGGAGGTTTCCCAGATTGCGCGGACTATCGCGCGGGCACTCCGGATGAACGAGGATCTGACCGAGGCCATCGCACTGGGGCACGACTTGGGACATACCCCCTTCGGCCACGCGGGCGAACGGGCGCTGAACCGTTTGCGTCCGTACGGATTCCGGCATACCATCCAGAGTGTGCGGGTAGTGGATCACATTGAAAACAATGGCAAAGGGCTGAACCTGACCTATGAGGTAAAAAACGGGATTGCCTGCCATTCGGACCATGTCCCGGAGGCGCAGACCCTGGAGGGCCGGATTGTCCGGATTGCCGATAAGGTGGCTTACATCAACCACGATATTGAGGATGCCATCCGGGGCGGCGTGCTGACGGAAAGCGATCTTCCTTATGATTGTGTTTACGTGCTGGGGCGGACCAAATCCGCCCGGCTGACGACGATCATCAAATCGGTGGTGGAAAATTCCAGTGATGATATCCGGATGTCCCGGGAGGTATTCCTGGCCCATAGCCGGCTGAAAGCGTTTATGTTTGAGATGGTGTATACCAATTCCAACGCGAAGGAAGAAGAGGAACGGGCGGAGGGGATTGTCCAGGCGCTGTTTGAGCATTACTGCCGCCATCCCCATCAGCTTCCCATCCTGTACCGGAGGATGGCGGAGGAATATGGGACGGAATCCGCTGTCTGCGATTATGTGGCAGGGATGACCGACCAGTTCGCAGTTGATTGCTTCAAAGGGCTGTACGTCCCGAAATTCTGGACCCGGTAAGTACGGAAAAGGAGGGGGAAGGATGATCCCGCGCAGTTTTATCCAGCAGCTGGTCGGCCTTTGTGAGATTGAGGACGTCGTGTCCTCCTATGTCACCATCCGCCGCGCTGGGCGTAACCCAAAGGGGCTTTGCCCCTTCCATTCGGACAAAACGCCCTCTTTTGTCCTGTATCCGGACAACCAGTCCTTTTACTGCTGTGGCTGCGGGGCGGGCGGGGACGTTATCAGCTTTATCATGCGGGCGGAAAATTTGGATTATGTTGAAGCAGTCCGGTTCCTGGCCAAGCGGGTGGGGCTGGAGGTGCCGGACGAAGGGGAGGATTCCTCCGGGCAGCTGAAAGCCCGTATTTTGGAGATCAACCGGGAAACAGCCCGTTTTTTTTATCAGTGCCTGAAGTCGCCGGCCGGGAAGCCGGGCATGGAATACCTGCGGGACAAGCGGGGGCTTTCCATGAAGACGATCACCTCCTATGGGCTGGGCTATGCACCGGATTCCTGGGACAGCCTGCTCCGGCATCTGCATGGGAAAGGCTTCCGGGACGAGGAGATGGCGGCGGCCTGTGTGGTAGCCAAAGGGCGGAACGGCCGGTATTACGACCAGTTCCGGAACCGGGTCATGTTTCCGATCATCGACCTGCGCGGGAACGTCATTGCGTTCGGGGGCCGGGTGTTGGACGACAGCAAGCCGAAATACCTGAATTCCCCGGATACGCCGGTATTTAAAAAAAGCCGCAACCTTTTTTCCCTGAATTTCGCCAAAAACGCGGCGGACGGACGCCTGATTCTGGCAGAGGGGTATATGGATGTGATCGCTATCCATGCGGCTGGATTTCCAAACGTGGTAGCTACCCTGGGAACCTCGCTGACCGAGGAGCAGGCACGGCTGATGTCCAAATATGCCAAGGAAATCCTGATTGCCTATGATTCGGACGGGGCGGGCCAGACGGCCACTCACCGCGCGATCAACCTGCTGTCCGACGCCGGGCTGAACACCAAGGTGATCCGGATGGAGGGGGCAAAGGATCCCGATGAATACCTGAAAAAATTCGGGCCGACCCGTTTCCGCCTGCTGCTGGACAGCGCGTCGAACGTCATCGAGCACGAGCTGGAGGGGCTGAAGGCCCAAATCCAGCTGGATACGGCGGAAGGGCGGATTGATTACCTGAAACGGGCTATCCATATCCTGGCGGATATCAAGAACCCGCTGGAACGGGAGGTCTTTGCCGGGATTGTGGCCAAAGAAGCGGGCGTCATGCCGGAGGCGGTGCTTTCGCAGGCCTCCGCACTGATGAAAAAGCGTTTTTCTGCCCGGGAACGTCAGGAATGGCGGGAAATTGAACAAGGGAAGGCCAATCTCCGGGATCGCATAAATCCGGAAAAGGCGCAAAACCTAAAAGAAGCGATGGCGGAGGAGGGGATCCTCGCCTATTTGATCCAGCATCCCGACCAGATCCAGCCGACTGGGGAACGGCTGGAACCAGCGGATTTTGTGACCGGTTTCGGGAAACGGGTGCTGGAGTCGGTTTTCCAGTTGGCGCGGGACGGGGACGAGGTCAATATTACCGCGCTGGGGACGCTGCTCACTCCGCAGGAAACCGGCGGGCTGGCCCGAATTCTGGCCCGGTACGCCGGGCAGCGGATGACAAAAGAGATGCTGGATGATTATATAGACATCCTGAGGGCGCATAAAGATAAATTGCAGCCGGGTGAGATCCGGGAAATCGAACCCGATGCTATTGAAGAGTACCGCAGGCGGCTCCGGCAGAAAAAATAATGATGGTTAGAAGATAGAATTGGGGCCGAGGCCCGAGAGGAGAACAATATGGGAACAACCGAAAAGAAATCGGCTATTGCTGAACTTGTAGAGCTGGGAAAAGGTAAAGGCAAGCTGACAACACAGGAAATCAGCACGGTCATCGAGGAGCTGGACTTCGACATGGACCAGATGGATAAGCTCTACGAATCTCTCGAGGCGCACAGTATTGAGGTGGTGGAGGATTTTGTCCCTGAGATCGACCTCAATTTTGACCAAGGGGACACCTCCAGCGTGGAGAGCCAGCTCCAGGCAGAGGGCGTCAGCATTGACGACCCGGTTAAGGTGTATCTGAAAGAAATCGGACGGGTGCCGCTGCTTTCCGCCGACGAGGAGATCGGCCTGGCCACCCGGATGGCGGAGGGGGACATCGAAGCCCGGAAACGCCTTTCCGAAGCGAACCTCCGTTTGGTCGTGTCCATCGCCAAGCGGTATGTCGGCCGGGGGATGCAGTTTCTGGATTTGATCCAGGAGGGGAACCTGGGTCTGATCAAAGCCGTCGAGAAATTTGATTATACCAAAGGGTTTAAGTTCTCCACCTATGCCACCTGGTGGATCCGTCAGGCGATCACCCGGGCGATTGCGGACCAGGCCCGGACCATCCGGATCCCGGTGCATATGGTGGAAACCATCAACAAGGTGAAAAAGGTGTCCAGCCAGCTGCTTCATAAGAACGGGCATGACCCGAGCGCGGAGGAGATTTCGCTGGAACTGGATATGCCGGTGGATAAGGTGCGTGAAATCATGCGGGTAGCACAAGAGCCGGTATCGTTGGAAACCCCGATCGGTGAGGAGGAAGACAGCCATTTAGGCGATTTTATCCCGGATGACGAGGCGCTGGCCCCGGATGACGCAGCCTCCCATGTACTGCTCAAGGAGCAGCTTTCAGGCGTGCTTTCCACCTTAACGGACCGGGAGGAAAAGGTGCTCCGGCTCCGCTTCGGGCTGGAGGACGGACGCTCCCGTACCCTGGAGGAGGTCGGCAAGGAGTTCAACGTGACGCGGGAACGCATCCGTCAGATCGAGGCCAAAGCGCTCCGGAAGCTCCGCCATCCGAGCCGGAGCAAGAAGCTGAAGGATTTTCTGGATTGATCCCCCCCTGCGGTTCTGCCGCCGGAAAAATGGTAAAATCCTGCTGTTAAGCTTATTTTTCTTTGACAAATGGCAAAATACCTGATATAATAAAATCTGTATTGAATTTGGGCAATATGGATGAAGGTTTTCCTCTGGAGGGAATCAAGATGCATATTACGATGGAGGCAGACTACGCTATACGGATTGTCATTTATTTGGCGCGGGAAAACCGTCGGGTAGATGCCAATACAATTTCTGAAAATACGGGGGTTTCCCTGCGGTTTGCGCTGAAAATTCTGCGTAATCTGGTGGGAAGCGGGCTTGTGCGCTCCTTTAAAGGGACGCAGGGAGGCTATGAGCTGAACCGTGCCCCACAGGAAATTACTCTGCGGGAATTACTGGAAGTGGTGGAAGGGCCTTATATGTTCAGCCGCTGCCTGGAACCCAGCCGTCCGGCTTCCTGTACCCGGCCAAGCGGCGACTGCTGTAAACCTCAGCAGGTATTCGCTGAGATCAGCCGGACAGTACGCCAAATGCTGGAAGAAGTCAGCATTGCACAGCTCATATAGTACGATGAGCTGGCAGCCAGGAAAATCCGGCTCATAAAATTTTAGTATACCGTGGGAAATGTAAAGCAGGCAGCCCTTTTTATAGGGTTGCCTGCTTTTACGCTGTGTGTAGGAATCCTAATCGGCCTTTATCAGGCTCTCCTGTCTGGTTCCTGGCCATACAGCAGGAATTCTTCCCAGCCGGAGCCTGCCTGTTTGGGGTGGGAGAGGAAAAGCTCACGTAACCCGACAGCCAGGATCAATAGGGCGAATAATTTTGATACACCTCGGTTGGACAACCATCCCGCTAGGATCGCCCCGCAGGCGACCCCGAACACGCCTCCCAAGATGGAAGGGAGGAGGACGGATTTTTCCACCAGGCCGTTTTTCAGGTGAAATCCCAGTGAAAAACCGCCAATAGGAAGGAAAAAAATCAGGTTGACC
>CANSRB010000123.1 GCA_947649285.1 uncultured Clostridia bacterium | reverse complement strand
CGGTCATCGTCCTCCGGCAGTTCGATAGCCGGGATGTAGTAGTCCCCAACAAGGATGTAGTCGATGCCGCTTGCTTCGTCATGGATTTTCGATTTCAATTCGCTCATCATGTATACCTCCATATGATAGTCTGGTCTGATTATTGGTAGCCGCTACCAATAATCCGCCGTGCCATCCTGCCGGAGGTAATCAACCGCCAATGCACTGCTGTGATGTCATTCTTTATGTAAGGTTGACTAATGAGTGGTTTGCCAAAGATACGAGCCGCAAGGTGAAAACCGCTTTCAAAGCGAAGTTTGCCGCCGGGCAGCGTATCGGCGCATACGCCCCTATCGGGTACAGAAAACACCCGGAAATCAAAAACAAGCTGATAATCGACGAGGAAACCCGCTGGATAGTGGAGAAGATTTTTGACCTTGCTATTCATGGCAGAGGGGCGGCCAGTATCACAAGAATACTGATTGCGGAAAAGGTTCCCTCGCCGGGATTTATCAACTTCCAGCGTGACGGGACTTTCGCAAACATCTATGCGGGGGCGTCGGAGGAAAAAAGCTACGCATGGACGATAGCGCAGGTCAAGAGCATTATGAAAGATGAAACCTATATCGGCCATACAATCCACTACCGGGAAACAAATATTTCTTTTAAGAACAAACGGAGGATACGCAAGCCTCAAAGTGAATGGGTGCGGGTGGAGAACACGCAGGAGCCGATTATCAGCGAACAGGTTTTCCAGCAGGTGCAGGAGCAGATAGCAAGCCGCCGACGGGAACGCAAGAACGGCACGACGCAGATTTTTGCGGGACTGATAAAGTGTGCGGATTGCGGCTGGTCACTGGCCTACGGAGAGAATAGGCAGAACAGCAAGCCCTATGGTTACTATCATTGTAGCAAGAACGGGCAAGGCACACGCCAATGCTCTATGCACTATATCCGCTATGATGTGCTTTACGCCTATGTTCTCTCCCGTCTGCAATACTGGTCGGGGCTGGTACAGCACGATGAAGAACGACTCTTGAAGCGTCTGTTAAATGCCAGCGACAAGGGACAGGCCGCTGCAAGGAAGAAACAGGCCGCTGAACTGAAAAAGACAGAGAAGCGAAAAGCCGAAGTGGACGCTCTGTTTTCCCGTATGTATGAGGACTGGGCGGCGGGGCGTATCACAGAATACAACTTCAATATGTTGTCCGGGAAATACCAAAGCGAGCAGGCGGAACTGGACGGAAAAATCGGACAGCTTCAAGCCGCTATTGCCGCTGAAAATCAGAGCGCCGCAGATGCCGAAAAATGGATTGCCTTAATGAAAGAGTGTGTCAACCCAACGGAACTGACCGCCGAACTTTTGAATACGCTGATTGAAAAAATCGTTGTCCATGAAGCGGTCAAGAGTGAGGACGGAAGCCGGGAACAGGAGGTAGAAATCTTCTACCGTTTTATCGGCAAAATTGATTGAATGATACCAATATCTTTAACTATGTGATACCGACATTTCCTGCCCGGACATTACTGTTTTAGGGCCGCTGGCGGATTTTTTCCATATTACCATTGACGAGCTGCTCCGAGGAGAAGCCACCGCTCAGGCCCGGATGGTTCCCGCCGGGCAGCGGGATCTGAACAAGGTGCTGATGAAGGTGGCCGTTGATTCCCCGGAGGGCGATAAAGTCCGGGTCAACCTGCCTTTCAGCCTGATTAAAGCCGGACTGGAAATTGGGATGCAGATGCCCCAGGTGGGGGGATCAGACAGCCTGAAGGAAATCGATTTCTCCGCGTTGGTCCGAGTGGTCGAGCAGGGTGCGATGGGCAAGCTGGTGGAGGTGGATGATGCCGATGGCACCCATATAGACATCTGGGTGGAATAGTCTATGCAGATCCATATTATTGAAGAAAACGGGCGTCGGATCCGTATCCCACTGCCCTTGCTACTGTTGAACCGGACTACCGCCGGGCTGGCGGCGCATTTGATCCAAAAGGACGGTCAGGTCCCGCTGACTGCCCGGGATATCCATAAGCTGTTCCGCTGCCTGCGGCAGTGCCGGAAGGATTTCCCCAAGCTGGTTTTGGTGGAGGTGGAGGGGAAGAACGGCGAGGAAGTCCGGGTCATGCTGTAATGTGTAGGGCAAAATCCACAGATAAGCCTCTTTTTTTCCAGGAAGTTTGTACTTTCCGGGTGTTGTTTTTCCCAGTGCTTTATACTAAAATAAAGACAGGAAATTTGTTCGGGTTTGTTTGGAAAAGGGGAAGCAAGCCGGCTTTTGCAGAGAGCGGCTGGCGCTCCTGCGGGGAAAGGCCGGCAGCTCTGTTTTCGGGCAGCCTTTTGATTCGGGAAGGGATGGTTAGCGAGAATGAGCAGAGGATTTTGCAGAAAAAGTGCAGCTTCTCTGGGATTCGTGTACCCGTTCTGCAATCTCGCTGTATCCATTCATTCGAAAAAACCGTTTATAAAATAGTAAAAAGCTGCGGCGGACCGCAGCTTTTTACTATTTTTGTCTTTTCACAATAAGGAGAGTGCCGATATGTCAAATCAAAAAAAAGCTGCTGTTATCATGGGCAGTGACAGCGACCTGCCCGTTGTCCTGCCGGCCATTAAAGAACTGAAACGCTTCGGGATCCCAGTGGAAGCGCACGTGATGTCCGCTCACCGCACCCCTGGGGAAGCAGCTGACTTTTCGGAAAATGCACGTAAAAACGGGTTCGGCGTAATCCTCGCCGCCGCGGGGAAGGCTGCGCATCTAGCCGGTGTGCTGGCGGCGCATACCACCCTTCCGGTGATTGGGATTCCGGTGAAATCTTCGACGCTGGACGGGCTGGACGCGCTTTTGGCTACGGTACAGATGCCGGCCGGGATCCCGGTTGCGACGGTAGCCATTGACGGGGCGAAGAATGCCGCCCTGCTGGCTGTACAGATGCTGGCGTTGGGGGATGAAGCCTTGGCGGACAAGCTGGAAGAGATGAAGCGCTCCATGCGGGAGGAGGTCCTGGCCAAAGATCAAAAGCTCCAAGAGGAGCTTGCAGCACTCTGAGCGGGCTTGCTTTTGTGCTGATTTTTTAAAAAGAAAGAAGCCCTTTCGGGCAAAGGAGAAAGAACTATATGGGCGGTATTTTTGGCGTTGCATCCTGTGGAGATTGTGTGACCGATCTGTTTTTTGGAACCGATTACCATTCCCATCTGGGTACCCGGCGGGGAGGGATGGCGGTTTATTCCAAGGAGCATGGGATTTCCCGTGCGATACACAATATTGAAAATTCCCCCTTCCGTACCAAATTCGAACGGGATGTGGAGGAGATGTCCGGCACGTTCGGGATCGGCTGTATCAGCGATACGGAGCCTCAGCCCCTGATTGTCCGTTCCCATCTGGGGAATTATGCGATTACGACGGTGGGGCGGATCAATAACGAACAGGAACTGCTTGACCTGGCCTTTCAGAACGGTTGCTCCCATTTCCTGGAAATGAGCGGCGGACGGCTCAATGCGACCGAGCTGGTCGCTTCCCTGATTAACCAGCGCAGCAGCCTGACGGATGGGATCCGTTATGCACAGGAGCGGATTGACGGTTCCATGTCGGTTTTGATCCTGACTACTAATGGGATTTATGCTGCCCGGGACCGGATGGGCCGTACCCCGCTGGTGCTGGGGCAAAAAGAAGACTCGGTCTGCATCTCCTTTGAGTCTTCTGCCTATATCAACCTGGGCTACCGCCATCTGCGGGAGCTGGGCCCGGGCGAGATCGACTTCATTACGCCGGACGGCTTTGAGGTTAAACAGGAACCCGGCTCGAAAATGAAAATCTGCGCCTTTTTGTGGACTTATTTCGGTTATCCAACCTCCTCTTATGAGGGGCGTAACGTGGAGGCCATGCGCTACAGCTGCGGGAAGCTGCTGGCTCAGAATGACGATACCGACCCTGCCTCCCTGGACTATGTGGCCGGCGTACCGGATTCCGGGATCCCTCATGCCATCGGCTATGCGAATGAATCCGGCGTGCCTTTTGCCCGGCCTTTCATCAAGTATACCCCCACTTGGCCGCGGAGCTTCATGCCCTCCAACCAGTCGAAACGGAACCTGGTCGCGCGAATGAAGCTGATCCCGGTGGACGATCTGATCCGGGATAAAAGCCTGCTGTTTATTGATGATTCGATTGTCCGAGGCACCCAGCTCGGCGAAACAGCTCAGTTCCTCTATGAAAGCGGGGCCAGGGAGGTCCATATCCGCCCCGCTTGCCCGCCGATCCTGTTTGGGTGTAAATACCTGAATTTTTCCCGTTCTACCAGTGATATGGATTTGATCGCGCGGCGGGTTATCGCCGAACTGGAGGGGACGGATTCGGTGGAGGCTGTTACCCCCTATTTGGATTACACGACCGATCCATACAGCCGGATGGTCAACCTGATCCGGGAGAAGCTGAACTTCACCTCGCTGAAGTTCCAGACTATCCAAGGGATGCTGGACGCGATCGGCATTGACCCTGACCAGGTCTGCACCTACTGTTGGACCGGACGGGAATAACCCCGCATCATTCACCCCCCGATTGAGAAGAAGGAGTTGTAGGATGAAAAGTTTCAGTGAAAGTTACAAAGAAGCCGGCGTAGACGTTACCGCCGGTTACCAGGCGGTTGAGCTGATGAAGCAGCACGTGGCCCGCACGCTGACCCAGGGTGTCGTTTCCGGGATTGGCGGGTTCGGCGGTTTGTTTGAATTGGATATGACCGGCTTGACCCGGCCGGTGCTGGTTTCCGGCACCGACGGCGTAGGAACCAAGCTCAAGCTGGCCTTTAAGCTGGACAAGCACGACACGGTCGGGATCGACTGTGTGGCCATGTGCGTCAACGATATTATCTGCTGCGGTGCGAAGCCGCTGGTATTCCTGGATTATATTGCCTGCGGGAAAAATGTCCCCGAAAAAATCGCCCAGATCGTTTCCGGTGTGGCCGACGGCTGCGTCCAGTCCGGTGCGGCGCTGATTGGGGGCGAAACAGCAGAAATGCCGGGCTTCTACCCGGAGGATGAGTATGACTTGGCCGGGTTTTCGGTCGGCGTGGTCGAAAAATCCAAAATCCTCCAGCCGGATTCCCAAAAACCGGGCGATATCCTGATCGGGATTGCTTCCTCCGGCGTGCATTCCAACGGGTTCTCCCTGGTGCGGAAGGTATTCGATATCGAAAATGCCGACCTCTCCAAGAC
>CANSRB010000122.1 GCA_947649285.1 uncultured Clostridia bacterium | reverse complement strand
CATTCGTCGGAACAGCGTTTTACAGAAAATACCCGCCAAAACCAGCAACAGAACGCTGAAGCCTATCAATACCCAAGCCTTCCATTGGGAGAATAAATCCGTTTTATTCTCCTCGCCTAACAGGTAATAAGTGCCCTGGTCCGCCGGGAAATAGGCTACCCGAATAATCAGGGGGACCACCGCCAGCAGCACGATGACCGGAAGAAAACACAGCAGAGCGGTCCGCCTGTTTTTTTTCATTGCAGACGTTGCCAATACACACGCCTCCTCAAAAATTATTTGACCAGCTGCTCGTCGTTCTTGAATGCCTTAAACGCCGTTTGCAGCAGGATTTGGATATCCAGCAGCAGATTCCAGTTCTCGATATATTCAATATCGCATTCGATCCGCTTTTCAATCGAAGTATCCCCCCGGTATCCCCGCACCTGCGCCAGCCCGGTAATCCCCGGCTTGACCTGGTGCTTCACCATGTAAAGAGGGATCTGCTCCTGAAAGCTGTCCACAAAAAAGGGGATCTCCGGCCGGGGGCCGACCAAGCTCATATCCCCCTTCAGCACATTGTAAAACTGGGGCAGCTCGTCAATCGAAAATTTCCGCAGGAAGGAGCCGAACTTGGTTTTACGAGGATCGGCATTCTTGCTCCAGGCCGTGCCGGACTCCGTGTTCAGCTTCATCGAACGGAACTTATACATCGTAAAAAGCTTCTTATTCAGCCCCACCCGCTTTTGTTTGAAGATGACCGGCCCGCGGGAGGTCAGCTTGACGCCCACTGCTGCAAACAGCATCAGCGGACTGCTCAGCAGAATCAGGAGCAGGGAACCGATGATGTCCATCCCCCGTTTTAAAAAAGCATTTCCCATATTGTCCAGCGGGATTCTCCGGACATTGATCAAGGGAATATTCTCCAGCTGGTCGATATACGGGCGGCTGGAAATATATTTGTAGCAAAACGGGATGATGGAAACCTTGGAGCCAGTTTTCTCACAATCTGCAATCACCTGCTTTAAGTGCTCCGATTCGGAAATATCCAGCGCGCAGACCACCTCGTCCGGCTTCCGATCATTCAGCACCTGGTAAAGGTCGGAATAGCCGCCCAGCCGTTTTTCCCCCAGCCGGTCGCTTTCGGCGATATAGCCGGTATAATGGTAGCCGAACTCCCGCTTTTTTTGGATGGTGTCCAGATAATCCCGCGCTGTCCTCCCCGCGCCGACAATGACCACATGCTTGAGGTTATAGCCCTGCATCCGTGCGGAGGAAAGCAGCTTCCGAAGCAGGTACCGCTTGCCGGAGATCAGGATGGTATTGAAAATCCCGAAAATAACCAGCACCCAGCGGGAAATATGGACATATTTGAAAACAAACAGCAGCACAATCAATAGCGCCAGCAAAATGGTATTCGCCTGGATCACCGAAGCTGCTTCCTTGTAAAAGCGCTTGGTACGGAAAGAGCCGTATAAGTCGAAAAAGCTGTAAATGATCAGATGCAGCGGGACAATCAGCAGGGTAAACTGCAGATAAATCCCCACCCCATAGCTTGCGGGAATGTTCAGCAGGATGTGCCGGAACCAGTAAGCCAACAGTATGGAAGCAAAGGTCAGGACAATATCCGTTGCAATATTCAGCTTGTTCAACAGACTCTGGTTTTCTTTCACCATGACGTCTCGGTATTCCTTTCTAGTTGATGTTCTTATCAGCCGCAGCAGGCACAGCTTCTGAAATATTATAGCATTATACCGCTCGAAAAACAAGGAAACCGCAAACTTTCTTCACTCCGCCGCATAAAAAAGAGGAGCAGCCCCCGAGCGGCCGGGACATTCCTATGGCTTTGATTTGTGGGGCTGCGCGCCCCACACCCCGCCGCGGCAGATCCGCGATCCGAATGCGAGGCTCATGCCGCCCCCTTCGGGGACAAGACCCCGCACCCGGGCACCCTCTTTTCTTTGAACGATCAAAGAAAAGGTGGGAAAAGAAAACCGTTGGGGGAGGCCACCCCCAGTCCCCCCGGACACTTTTACCCCAAGCTGCCTAAATACGAAAATGTTCCTGTGCAGACCTCCTATGGTTCCATCCTAAGGAGAGCGCTGTTCATTTTACAGTTTGTGCTCCTCTGGACTGGCTTGTACGTGTGACGGCTCCCAGGCTGGCCTTCTGTGATGCCCTAGAAGCAGAAACTCCTATAGTCTGCAACCCGGTCGCCTACGCTGATCGAGGTTCCAAAGGAACTCCCTTGGCGCATTCCTTTCCCCCATTTCTTTGGGCGTCCAAAGAAATGGGGCGGGGGGATGTTCTATCGGCAGCCGGTGCGCGGGAGGCCGGTTTTCGGGGCGTTACCCCGCATTGGCATCGCGGCAGTTCTGTTTTTGTCCCTCCCCTCATAAACTGGAGCAGAGCGCAAGCAATACCGAATGAAAGGCCGGAGGAATATCATGAAAATCATGCAAATCTTAGAGGAAAAGCTGGAACAGAAAAAAACTCCCTCCTCTCCTTCCGAAGGATCAGACTCCCCCTCCGCGGCAGCCCCATCAGAGGCTTCCCGCCAGGATCCGGGCCTGAGCCGGGAGGAAGCCGCCCGCCGTCTGGAGCAATACGGCAAAAACGAATTAAAATCCGAAAAAAAGACCCGCCCCATGAAAATTTTCCTGGGTCAATATAAAGATATTATGACCATTATCCTGCTGGTCTGCACCGCGGTTTCACTTTTTATGGGCGAATATGTGGAGGCGGTTGCGATTGCGGTCATTGTCCTGATGAACGGCATCCTGGGATTCATCCAGGAATACCGCACCGAGCGCACGCTGGAAGC
The DNA here is from genome assembly GCA_947649285.1 of uncultured Clostridia bacterium. Taxonomy (GTDB): domain Bacteria; phylum Bacillota; class Clostridia; order Oscillospirales; family Ruminococcaceae; genus Paludihabitans. The sequence goes on along the minus strand of CANSRB010000122.1, from coordinate 2,526 downwards.
GCTGAAGGGGATGGCCGCCCCGATGGCGAAGGTCCGCCGGGAGGGCGGACTGCTGGAGATCCCCGCCAGTGAGATCGTCCCCGGCGACATCGTGCTGGTGGAAGCCGGGGACCGCATCCCGGCGGACGGACGGCTTCTCTCCGCTGCCGGCTTTGAATGCAACGAATCCATGCTGACAGGCGAATCCATCCCGGTGAAAAAACAGACCCATAGTCGGGACGAAAAACAGAAAAACCTGTATATGGGCTGTATCGCCACCAAGGGACACGCCAGCTTCACCGTGACGAAAACCGGGATGCAGACCGAAATGGGCGGGATCGCTTCCATGCTGCAGAATATCGAGGAAAACGAAACCCCGCTTCAGAAAAAGCTGGCCCAGCTTTCCAAATATATTGCGGCTGGCTGCCTGTTGATCTGCGGGATAGTCAGTCTGGCCGGGATCCTGAGGGGGGAAAATTTCCTGGATATGCTGATTACCGGAATTTCGCTGGCAGTTGCCGCCGTCCCCGAAGGATTGCCCGCTATCGTCACCATTTCGCTGGCGCTGTCGGTCTCCCGGATGGTCAAGCGGAACGCGCTGGTCCGCCGCCTGCACGCCGTCGAAACCCTGGGATGCGCCACGGTCATCTGCTCGGATAAAACCGGCACGATCACCCAAAACCGCATGACCGCCACCGAGGTCTGTACCGTATCCGGCCCCTACTCCGCCTCCAGCCTCCCCAAAGAGGAGCCGGCCATCCGGCTGCTGCTCCACTGTGTCACCCTTTGCAGCAATGCTGTCCTTTATCCAGATGCCCGTCCTCCTTTTGGGGGGCATACCGAAGTCGCCCTGCTCCAGATGTCAGCCAAATATGGCTGTACCCGTGAAGGATTGGCACGGGAATTCCTGCGCAAAAGCGAAATCCCATTCGACAGCACCCGCAAGCGGATGTCGGTCGTCGTCGAGGATTCCGCTCACAACCAAACCCTGTTTGTCAAAGGTGGGTTCGACCTTTTGCTTGATCGCTGCACACAAGTGCAGGATGGAAGCCAGGTGCGTCCGCTGACCCCCTCCGACAAGAGAAAAATCCTGATGCAGAGTGAGCGCATGGCCGATCAGGCGCTCCGGGTGATCGCCGCCGCCTACCGTCCGATCAATGCGGTTTCCCCCGGAAACAGCGAAGAGGGACTGATTTTCCTCGGGTTGGTCGGGATGATCGACCCACCCCGCAAAGAGGTGCGGAAGGCCGTCAGCCGCTGCCAGCGCGCCGGGATCCGAACGGTCATGATTACCGGAGATCACAAGAAAACAGCCGCAGCGATCGCCAAACAGGTCGGGATCTGGCATGAAGGGGACCGGGTAGTTACTGGGGAAGAACTAGACCGGATGAGCGTCGATCAGCTTGCCAAGCTGGCCCCTCAGATCACCGTATTCGCCCGGGTCAGCCCGAACCATAAGCTTCAGATCGTCAAAGCCCTGAAAAAGAACGGGCAGATTGTCGCCATGACCGGGGACGGCGTGAACGACGCCCCGGCTATTAAAGAGGCGGATATCGGGGTTTCCATGGGGGAAGGCGGTACCGACGTCACCAAGGAAGCCAGCGAAATCATCCTGCTGGACGACAACTTCGCCACCCTGGTCGGGGCGATTGAAGAAGGCCGCGGGATCTACGAAAATATCCGGAAATTTATCCGTTACCTGCTGGCCTGCAATATCGGCGAAGTGCTCACCATGTTCCTCGGGATGCTGATGGGGATGCCGGTCATCCTCTTCCCGATCCAGATCCTCCTGGTCAACCTGGTCACCGACGGCCTGCCTGCCATCGCGCTGGGGCTGGAGCCTTCCGACCCGAAAGCCATGTCCCGCCCGCCCCGCCGCACATCCGAGGGAGTCTTTTCCCGGGGGCTGGCCGGCAAAATCATTCTGCGGGGGGTATTGATCGGATTTTCCACCCTGGCCAGCTTTATCACCCTGTTCCATCTGACCGGATCGGTCGATCACGCGCGGACAGCGGCACTGTTCGCCCTGGTATTCGCCCAGCTGATTCATGTCTTCGAATGCAAGAGCGAGGAAAAAAACCTGCTGCATATCCCCTACGGCAACAACAAAAAATTGCTGGCTGCGGTAGGCGTATCCATGCTGGCTTTGTTCAGCGTGCTGTATATTGAGCCGCTCCGGATGATTTTCGCAACTGTCCCGCTGACCCTGAATCAGCTTTTGATCCCGGTCTGCTTCTGCCTGATCGCACCGCTGGCCAATATCCTCCTGCATCGGCAGCGGTAACCCTAAATCCGAAAAACCGGCGGGTAAAAATACCCGCCGGTTTTCTTTTTTATTTTTCCGTCTGAATCTCAATCATGCCGCTTTTGCTCGTCCCCTGGATAAAATAAGGGGAACCGCCCTGTTCAAACTTCCGCTCTTTTCTCCCGCCGTTGACCTGGATCCGCCCTCCGCTGCTCAGCGCATAGCGGTACTGGGATTCCCGCAGGGTCGTTTTCAGCCGGATATCCCCCGATATGGTGGCAATTGAAACGGAGTTCAGCGTG
>CANSRB010000121.1 GCA_947649285.1 uncultured Clostridia bacterium | reverse complement strand
GGTCTATGGTGTCGCTCTGCTCCATGACCTTATCCGTCAAGCGGCTAATCTGTTTCTGCTGTCCGTCCACTTTGACGGATAACGACCTGTTCGGATAACCGGTGGATATCTTCTTCCGAAGCCATCCACTCACTGAAAGCGGAAGCGCTTCCGGCGGCGACAGCCATCCGGAACGCGGACTCATAATCCGCGGTTTCCTGCCATCCTGCCAAAAACCCGGCTACCATGGAATCCCCGGCCCCCACTGAATTCCGCACGATCCCTTTTGGTGCGTCGGCCGTATAAAGGGCTCCGGATTCGTCCAGCAGGAACGCCCCTTCCCCAGCGAAGGAGACCAGGACGTTCCGGGCTCCCTGGGCCTGAAGCTCCCGTGCATAAGGCAGCGCTTCCGCCGGGCGGGTGAGCGGACGCCCAAACAATTCGCCCAGTTCATGGTGATTCGGCTTGATCAGGAACGGCCGGTAGGAAAGTGCAGCACTCAGCGCGGAGCCGGAGGTATCAACCACGGAAAGGATCCCTTTCCCTTCGGTTTGCTGAAGGATTTCGGTGTAACAATTGGAATCCAGGCTGGGCGGGATGCTGCCGGCCAGCACCAGGATACTGCCGGAAGGAAGCCGCCCTAGCTGCTGAAGAAGGATGTTGTAGGCTTCCAGAGGGATTTCCGGGCCGGAAGCATTGATCTCTGTTTCTTCCCGGTTGTCGCTGAATTTGACATTGATACGGGAAAGCCCCTCCTTCAGCTCGATGAACTGGGGCCGGATCAATGAGGAACAAAGCCGGGCCTGGATTTCGCGGCCGGAAAAGCCCGCCAGAAAACCAAGCGCAGAGGAAGCAACGCCTAGCTGGGCCAGCAGCAAAGAAACGTTGATCCCTTTCCCGCCGGGATAGATTTGTTCTTTTCTGGAGCGGTTGACCGCGCCGGGATGAAAATCCTCCAGCTTCATCAGGTAATCCAGGGAGGGGTTCAAGGTTAGGGTGGAAATCATTCCCGTCAATTCTCCTTTGCAGTAAATTTCTTTGTTGGAGTTCAGTTTGTTTTATTCCGTTTTTTTAAATAGACCGTCAATAGCCCGAGCCCGAGCAGTCCGCCGACTGTCCCGGCAATAATGTCCCCCATGGTATCTGTCAGGCTTCCCAGTTGGGAATCCAGTCCGAATAGCTGGTCAACAGTAAATTCGTAGATTTCCCATACGCCGGCGCTGGCCGCTGCAAACAGCCAGGAAAAGGCCAGTTCCACTGAACGGGGAAGCTCTGCCTGCGGATGCCGGCGCAGAAGCAGGCCAAGCAGATAATGCCCGGCAAAGGTTAAGAGAATCCCGCTGGCAAGATGGAGCAGGAGGTCATAGATCGGGATGATGTCGTACAGCCGAAACATCGCGCCGCCGCATTGGGCAAAAGCAGCAAAGCCGATGGTCCCATAAAAATAAACGGGTTCCAGCCGATGCAGGACAAGTGCGATTCCAGCAAGGGTTGCGGCCGCTTGGAAATAACCGTAAGAGCTGACCTGCTCCCGAAACAGGAAAAACAGCAGAGCATATAGGATTTCGAGTGCTGCTGCTGCGGTCAAATTATGGCGGATTTCTTTTTTGCGCTCAGGGGAAAGTGGTTTCATAAGCTTCTCCTATCTTAAATTCATTAAAATAAATCTACCTTATTTTACGGAAACTGTCAAGAAAAATACCGGTTTTCTCTGAAAGCGGAAGGATGGCTGTTCGGAAAAGCCCGGATCAAAATTTCTCTGAAAAATGGGTTCTAGCTTGTTTTCTTCCTGCATATCCTTGGGTAAAAGACTTCAAAAGGACAAGGAGCATCAAAGATGGATCAGGCGTATATGGAAGCGGTTCGGTTTTTTCCGCCGGGAATCCGAACCAAGCTGGAACAGTTCCCTGCCGTGAAACAGAAGGGCGTGCGGGAAATCTGCCTGCGGGCGGAGCGGCCGCTGGCGGTCTGCCGTTTTGACGGCCCGTTTTTTTTAGGGGAGAACGGGCAGTTCTCTTCCGGAATCCCGGCCCGGCCCTATCGGGTAAAAGAAAGCGAGCTGGCGGAATTCCTGCGGATTTTAACCGGGTATTCCCTGCATAGCTATGAACAGGAGATCCGGGCAGGGTTTCTGACGGTGCAGGGAGGGCACCGCGCCGGGTTGGCGGGAAGCTGTATCTGGGGACAGGAGGGGGTGCGGACCGTCCGGGAGATTTCTTCGGTGACGTTTCGGATTGCCCGCCAGATCCGGGGTTGTGCTTCTGTCCTTCTTCGGAGACTGTTTCAGGAAGGTCTTTGTTCCGTATTGATTGCCGGGCCTCCTGCTTCGGGAAAAACGACCCTGCTGAAAGATCTGGCACGGGGCCTTTCGGATGGAGAAACCGGCCGGCCTGTCAAGGTTTCCCTGATCGACGAGCGGGGGGAACTGGCGGCGGTCTGCCGGGGAATCCCGCAAAATGATGTCGGTGTGATGACGGATGTATTTGACGGATATCCCAAGGAAATCGGGATGCTGCAAGCGATCCGGGCCATGACCCCCCAGGCGATCGTGCTGGATGAAATCGCTGGCGAAGCGGAAATGCGCTCAATCCGGCAGTGCTTGAACGCCGGAGCCGCCGTCATTGCGAGTATCCATGCTTCGACGCTGGACGAGCTGATGAGCCGTCCACTGCTTCGGGAGCTGTTCCAAACCGGTGCATTTCGCCGGATCGTCTTACTGAAAGGGGCTGGGACTCCAGGAGAGGTATCGGAAATATTCAGTCCAAAGGAGTTGGTCTTATGCTGAACCTGCTGCTTCCCCTATCTGCTGTGCTGGGCGGAGGAGGGATTGGCTTTTGGATCGCGGAACGCTATCGGGCCCGTACGGAGGAACTAACCCTTTGTCTGCATTTACTGAGCCGGATTCACACCTTGCTGACTGTAGAACGCCTGCCGCTTGCCGCTTTGTTTAAGCGTCTGGCCGATTCGGGGGAATTTTCCCGGCTTCCCTTTGTCGAGGAAACCGCCCGGCAGCTTTCCTCCTGTCCGGAATTTCCCACGGTATTCCGCCGGACGGTGGAAGCTTCCTCCTCTAAGCTGCGTTCAGAAGATCAGAAGCTGCTGTTGACCCTGGCAGATCTGCTGGGCGCTTATGATATAGACACACAGGAGCGGGGGATGGAATCCCTGCGGATCCTGCTGGAAGAAAAACGGGAGGAAGCTCAGCAAAACCAATTCACAAACGGCAGGCTGAGCCGTTCGCTTGGAATTTTAGGAGGAATCGCGCTGGCTATTTTGCTGGTATGACCGGGAAAGGAAGGAAGAAAGCATGGATGTGGAATTGATTTTTAAGATTGCTGCGATTGGGATTATCGTTGCGGTGCTCAATCAGCTTTTAGTCCGCTCCGGGCGGGAGGAACAGGCGATGATGACCACCCTGGCGGGGCTGATCGTGGTGCTGATGATGATTATTTACGAAATTAAAGACCTGTTCGACGTCATCAAAGATGTCTTTAGCCTTTGATTATGGAACTGGATATTTTTACTTTGGCTGGACTGGCATTGGTTGGCGGGGTACTCTGCGTGCTGCTGAAGCAATATAAGCCGGAATATGCCATGCTGGTTTCCGTTTGCTGCGGAGTGCTGCTTTTTGGCGGAGTGCTGGCGAGCCTGGCTCCCGCCTTGCAGACAGTGAACGGGCTGATGCAGAAAGCGGCGGTTGGCGGGCCTTATGCGGCGGCGATTGTCAAAGCGCTGGGGATTTGCTATGTAACCCAGCTTGCGGCGGATTCCTGTCGGGATGCGGGGCAGAGTGCAATTGCCGGAAAGGTAGAGCTTTGCGGCCGTGTACTGATCCTGCTGCTCTCTCTGCCTTTATTTGAAAATCTGATTGAGATTGCCTGCCGTTTGATGGGGATTGAATGAAAAGGATGTGAAAGGATATGAAACAAGCCGGTTTCCTGATTTTTCTGATCCTGCTGCTTTGGGCAGGGGGAGGAAAAGCCTTTGCAGAATCTTCGGATGCTGGGATGGATATGGATACACTGACGGAGTCCTTGCTGGATGGGAGCGGGGCGGAGGATCTTTACAGCCGGATCCCGGAAGAAGGCCGGGAGATTTTGGAGGGAGCCGGAGTAGATGGTGTCCGTCCGGATGCACTGACGGGCGTGAGTTTTTCGGGTGTGCTGAGGTCCCTGTGGGACAGTGTGACAGAAACGGCTGGACAGCCTCTTCGGCTTTTGGGGATTTCTATAGGCATCCTCTTGATGGCGGCGGCTTTTTCGGCGATGAAGGGCAGTTTCGGGGGCGCCGCATTGGAAAAAAGCTTTTCCGGGGTGGCTTCCTTGTCGATGGGGACGGCGGTTCTGATTCCTATTTCGGGGCTGGTCAGCAGGACAGCGGAGCTGTTGGTCGGGATGAGTGATTTTATGCTGAGTTTTGTACCGGTTTACGTGGGGATTGTCAGTGCTTCCGGCCGGCCGGCCTCCGGATTGGCGGCTTCCACTGCGCTGATGGGAACCGCGCAGGTCACTTCCCGGATTTCAGGCACAGTTCTGGTGCCGCTGCTGACAGTCCTGCTGGCGGTTGGGATGGTGACTTCCGCCTGCGGTGTGCTGGATTTTTCGGGCTTGACCAAGCTGGTGCGGAACCTGGTGATCGGGGTGCTGACCTTTTTGATGACCGTGTTTATCGGACTGCTCTCGGTTCAATCCAGTATTACGGCGGCGGCGGATACCGTATTGCTGAAAAGCGTGAAATTTGCGGCGGGACTGCTGCCGGTGGTAGGCGGGGCGGTGAGTGATGCGTTGGGCTCGATCCAGAGCGGCATGGGTATGATCCAATCCGTTGTAGGCGGATTCGGCATTTATGCGGTAGCTGCCTGCTTCCTTCCCGGAATTTTATCCCTTCTGCTGCATCAGCTGGCACTGAATCTGGCGGCAGGAGGAGGGGATTTTCTGGGTGAAGGGCGGCTGGCCGACCTGCTCCGTTCCGCGTCGTCAGTGCTGTCGATCCTGACCGGGATTGTCGTGGTATTTGGGATGCTGTTTATCCTGTCGCTTTCAGTTCTGATTGCGGTATCCAGAGGAGGCGGGGCATGATAGAAACCATTCGGATGCTTGGCCTTTCCCTTTGTGTGACCGCAGTGATTACGGCTATTTTTACCATGCTGATGCCGGATGCCAAGCTGGAAAAAACGGTCAAATTTGCCATCAGCCTGTTTTTCCTGACGGGCTTGGCCGCTCCCTTTACAACCGGGAAGCTGGATCCCATCTTCGATTTCAGTCCGATTCAGGCAGAATCCCAGGCTTCCCCTTTGGAAAAACAGGCGCAGGAGCCGTTTCTCAGCTTGGCGGAACGGACTTAGGAAGCCTCTGTGGAACAGCTTTTGCGGGCAGACGGAGGTCGTCCGCCAAAAGTTGACGTTTCGAT
>CANSRB010000120.1 GCA_947649285.1 uncultured Clostridia bacterium | reverse complement strand
GTAATCAGTAGCGTAGTATAATCATAGCCCAGTTCAACCGAAATCGGTACTACCTTTTCCTTCGGAATCAGCGGATGCCGGGCTTTATTCAGCCGAACACGCCCATCCGTCCCAATTTCCGGCATCACGCCGTTCATTTTTTCAGCCAAGGAGGCTCTCGCGAAATAAAGGTTCAGCCGGACCAGGGTTTCAAAGTTGGCCGAAATGATGTCGGCCTGTTCGCCGCAAAGCCCGGAAAGCTCCAGCAGGATCCGTTCCATTTCGGCCTTTTCCTTGGCCTTCAGCACCCGGATATCGTTATTCGCTTCCACGACTGCCATCGGCTCAATAAACAAAGTCGCCCCGGTAGAGGAGGTATCATGCACCAACCCCGGCACGCTGCTCTTATATTCCGATTTTACCGGCACGACATACCGTCCGTCCCGCATAGTGACAATATTTTCCTGAAGCGCCTTTTGATAGTTGGACGACCGGATCATTTTATCCAGGCTGTCCTTGATCTTCTGGCTGATCTGCTTCATTTTCCGGCGGATATAGGCCAGCTCGTCACTGGCGTAGTCATCCATCTCCTCCTCTGAAACGAAAACCGAGGAGATCCGCTTTTCCAGTTCCCTATTCGGAACCAGATTTTGAAACAGTGGCCTCAGCGCGTTCGATACCGTTTCACACTGAGCGTTCCATTCCAGCAGGGTCCGGACCTGCCGCAGGATTGCCGCCATATTCAGCAGCGCCCGAGGGGTCAGGACGCCCCCAACCTGCGCCATTTTCAGATGCTGGGTTGGATCGTCCATCTTCCCGAACGCAGGCGTACCATAACGAGCCGTCAGCTGATATGCGTCGTTTGTTTTCCGCACCTCATCCTCTACCAGCAGGAGATTGGTAGAGGGCCGGATGGCCAGCGCACGTTCCCTGGCCGTTTCGCAGCAGGTATACTCCGCCAGCTGCGCCAATATTTTGTCGAGTTCCAAAACCCGGCAATATTTTTCAAGTATCATCGTTCTTGTTCTGTTTTTCACCCAATTCGGGGAAATTTTCCTTTCTATCCGTGCTTGCCGGAAGCTTCATCGACTGGTAAACCTCCAGCGATTTGAAGTTCCCCTCGGTGTGCAGCAGCGTATACTGCTGCGCCACCCAACAAAGCCGGGAAAGCGAGTTCCCGGTCAGCTGGAAGCGGAACATCCGCTCCGGCTCTGAAAAAATAATATGCCGCATCGCCGAAAGCACCGGAGGAGGCAGAGGGATCCGCAGGACATCCTCCCGCCACATCGGCGTACCGGCTCCGCAGCTTTCGCAAATCAAAATCCCATCCAATGGGAAGAAGCAAAGCCCTTCCGCTTCAAACCGGCCGCATTCGCTGCATCCGACCAGATTGGGCATAAACCCTGCCGCCGACAAAGCGCGAAGCTCAAAGATCGCCTTCAGCAGGTCATCCGGCAAACGGCCCTCCTGAAGCAGGTAGAGGGTATTCAGCAGCAGGCGGAGAAACTCCCAAGCCGTATCCGCAGAGGGGGACAGCGTTTTGGAGAGTTCACAGAAATAACCGGCCAGCGCCAGTTTCACCACATCCAGCCGGAGAGGATAAAAGGTGTGGATACACTCAGCGCTGTCCAATATGTAATAGCTCTGCCTTCCCTTAAAAAGACAAAGCTCGGAATAAGCCAGCAGCTGTGTGGCGGCGCTTAACGGGCTTTTCGTCGATTTGGCCCGCTTTGCGGAAACCTCAATCACACCAAAATCACTGGTGAGCACCGTCAGCATCCGGTCATTTTCCCCAATGCCGCGCTGTTTGAGTATCATTCCTTTGGTTTTTGCCAGCATCGGCCTCATCCTCCGCAGGCGAAACCGCCTGTACATAATTCAGATAATCCGCGATCCGACCGCTGGTTTCAAATTGTTCCCAAGCCTGAACCGCCTGTGGATTTTTTTCCGTATCCATTTGTCTGCCTCCCAGCAAGTGGGGTATTCCAACATGGAACCCACTTTTAATCTGTGCCGAAAGGCCTGATTCTATAAGTGGTAAGAATTGTTACTGCGGATCGGACAGGCCGAAATTTTTAATCATCAATTCCTTGTTCCGCCAGTCCTCGCGCACCTTTACCCAGCATTGCAGATGGATATGGACGCCCAAAAACGCCTCCAGATCCGCGCGGGCCTGGGAGGCGATCCGCTTCAGCACCCCGCCGCCCTTGCCGATAATCATCCCTTTATGGCTGGATTTTTCACAGTAAATCATCGCTTCAATATCCATGATTTCCTGATTTTCCCGCTCCCGCATTTTTTCGATCACGACCGCTGTGCCGTGCGGGATCTCCTGCTGCAAATTCAGCAGGAGCTTTTCCCGGATAATCTCCGCCGCAATCACCCGCTCGGGCTGGTCCGTCAGGGTATCGTCCGGGAAGAAATGCGGGCCCTCCTGCGCGCGGGATTTCAGCTCGGCCAGAATCCGGTCGATCCCATCATCGTTCAGCACGCTGACCGGGACCACCCCGTCAAAAGGATATTCCTCCATCAGCAGGGCAATCCGTTCCGCCAGCTGCTCTTTGGACTTCAGCAGGTCGATCTTATTGATCACCAGCAGGCTGGGGATCCGCTGCGACCGGATATTCTCAATCAGCCCCCGTTCCGCCTCGTTCAAGTTCCCGGACGGCTCCACGACCAGCATCGCCAGATCCACATCCTGGATGGAGGAAGTCACGGCTTTCACCATCTGATCCGAAAGCTTGGTCTTGGGTTTATGGAACCCCGGCGTATCAATAAAGACCAGCTGAACCTTCCCTTCTGTCAGCACGCCGGTGATCCGGGTGCGGGTAGTCTGGGGCTTGCTGGTGACAATCGCGATTTTTTCCCCCAGCAGTTTATTTAAAAGGGAAGATTTCCCCACATTGGGTTTGCCGACAATCGCGACAAACGCCGATTTCTGTGGATTTGCCATAAACGCATCCTTTCTGCGGCCAGTCAAGGCCTGGTTTTTATGAATCTTTTCGGTTCCGTATCTGATAAATGCGGGTCGTCCGCTCGCCGTACAGCTTTGGCCCGTTGAAAATAAACAGCAGGGCAAGGATCACCAGCAGCAGCAACAGGCCGATTTCCAGCGGGCTGCTGAAAATCCTCATCAAGGCTGCCTGAAGCTGGTCCCAGCGCCCAAACAAAAACAGGCCGCACGCCGCCGCGGCAATCGCAGCGGCCAATACCGCTCCGGCGGCAACATCTTTCGCGATCCGGGCAAAGGGATGATACGCCGGCGAGCCGAGATTGACCAGGGCTTCAATCGCAGTGTTCACCGCCTCACAGGCAATCACCAGGCCAAAGCAGAGCAGCATCAGCAGGTATTCCGACCGCTGCAATGGATAAAAACGGGAGAGGTAGGAGGTCAGCACCACCATACTGAGATGGATCCGCATATTGCGCTCATTTTTGATGCAGTAGGCAATCCCGCGGAAAGCATAAACAAAGCTTTTGGCCAAGCCGCGCAGCTCCGCCCTGCGGATCATTTCTGAACCACATAGCTTTCCACCCGGGAAACGCCCAAACGTTCCAGGACAATCTCCTCTTTTTCCCGCATCTGTCGTGCCTGAAGGCCTCCCTGCTCGTGGTCATAGCCCAGCAGGTGGAGCATGGAATGCACCGTCAAAAAAGCGATTTCGCGCTGGATCGTATGCCCATACAGCTCAGCCTGTTCAAACGCACGTTCTGCCGAGATCACAATGTCCCCCAGCATAAAAGCGCCGGTATTTTCGTTCTTATCATAAGTGCCGTTTTCCCCCAACGGGAAAGAGAGCACATCGGTCGCGGAATCCTTATTGCGGTACTGCGCATTCAGCAAACGGATTTCATCGTTACTGATAAATGACACGCTGACCTCTGCACTCCCAGAGAAATTTTCCATCTGCAGCACCGCATGGCAGCACCGCCGGATCAGGAGCCGGATTCCGGACGGGATCTTCACCGATTTTTGTTTATTGCTAATCAGCACTTTCAATTTGTCCATGTTCTTTCTCCTGTCTTTCTGTTTCATATTTCGAATAAGCCTGGATAATCTGCTGTACAATCCGGTTGCGAACAACGTCCTTCTCATTAAGGAAAATGGTTTCGATATCTTCAACGCCCTTCAGCACGTGCACCGCATCGATTAAGCCGGATTTGCGCGGGTCCGCAATGTCAATCTGGGTCACATCGCCGGTGATCACCGCTTGGGAATTGGCTCCGAGCCGGGTCAGGAACATCTTCATCTGTTCACGGGTGGTATTCTGCGCCTCATCCAGAATAATAAAGGAGTCGTCCAATGTCCGTCCACGCATATAAGCCAGCGGCGCTACTTCAATAACGCCCCGTTCCAGCTGGCGGTTGAAAGCCTCCGCACCGAACATATCGAACAGCGCGTCGTACAGCGGGCGCAGATAGGGGTCTACCTTCGCCTGCAAATCCCCGGGCAGGAAGCCCAGCTTCTCCCCCGCTTCAATCGCTGGCCGGGTCAGGATAATCCGGCTGATCTCCTGCGCGCGGAACGCCCGCACCGCCATCGCAACAGCCAGATAGGTTTTACCGGTTCCCGCCGGGCCAACGCCCAGCACAATGGTATTTTTCTTAATTGCGTCAATATATTTCTTCTGGCCAAGCGTTTTAGGGCGGATGGGCTTACCAGTGGCCGTAATGCAGACGCATCCGTCTGAAAGGGTGCGGGCCTGCTCGACATCGTCCGTATCCTTTGCCAGTGTAATCAGGTAACGGACCGCCTGATCCGTAATCTGCTCGCCGTTTTGAACCATGGTAAATAAAGCGCCTAATGTTTTTGATGCCAGGTTTACCGCATCGGGTTCCCCAGTTACTTTGATATATTCATCCCGATTGTGGATTTCTACACGGAATTCCTTTTCAAGCAGCTTCACGTTTTCGTCATAGCTGCCGAAAACCGCCAGCAGTGCTTCAGTGGAGTCGAAAGAAAGCATTTTTTCAGCCATTGGGTCATTCCTTTCTTGCATTTGCAGGAGTTTGCCAATAAGCCGGGAATACCCTGCTCAATATTATATCGATTTTATTATACCAATCTTCCAGCATTTTTGGAAGAATAAAATAGAATTTTACTTTTCATTCACAAAAATTAGGCTAAGATAAAAAATATTTACTAAAATCAGCCCTGAATATCCAACAATTTCACCAAACAAAAATCTCCGTGCCCTCTTGTCGTGCAAAAAAGGAACCCGGCCGCTCTATTGCTGCCGGGTTTTCCCAGGATCTATACTAATTCTTAATAAAACGATGCAGTCGTTTTATTGGGCCGCAGAATGCGGGCGGGCGGCACAGCCGCCAAGAATGTTGTCCATACTTTTCTTGGTGCGCCGCAGGCTTCGACGGCGTATCTCGCCGCGATAAAAAGATTTTGATCTTTTT
>CANSRB010000119.1 GCA_947649285.1 uncultured Clostridia bacterium | reverse complement strand
TCCGCCGCAGGCATCAAAAGAATCATTTTGATTCTTTTGATGTGTTTCAACTATAGTATCCGCGCCGCGGCGTCTGGAATCCGTAAAAATATTTGCCTTTTTTGCTGGAAGCGTGCTATAATAAAATGAACACGCCTTTTGAGGCGCAGGATGCGGCTGGATAGAACTGGGCAAAAGAGAGAAAAATCTTGCCAATAAGCCGCCGTCCGTCTATTTTCGGGAAAGGAGACCTGCGATGGACATTCAGTTGAACGATATTCTTCAAATGAAAAAAAACCATCCCTGCGGCGAAAACCGTTTCCTGGTTCTCCGGGTGGGGATGGATTTTCGGCTGAGATGCCTGAAATGCGGGCGGGAACTGATGGCTCCCCGCGGCAGGATTGAAAAAAATATCAAAAAAATTTGGCGCGGGGAAGAAGGGGCGGCTCTGAAACCGGCCGGCAAACAGGAGGAAGCAGATGTTCGATAAGCTTGAAATGATCGAAAAGCGGTACGAAGAAATCAATCAGAAGCTGATGGACCCCAATGTTGTCAGTGATCCGGAAGAATACAAAAAGCTGATGAAGGAGCACAAAAACCTGAGTGTGATTGTGGAAAAGTTCCGGGAATATAAAAGAGCAATGGAAGCCTTTGAAGAAGCTCGGGAAATGCTGGACGACGGCGGGCTGGAACGGGATTTTAAGGAGATTGTGCAGGAACAGTACGAGGAAAATAAGGAAAAAATGGCGGTTTATACGGACGAACTCCGGATTCTGCTGCTGCCCAAGGACCCGAACGATGATAAAAACGTCATTGTTGAAATCCGGGGCGGCGCGGGCGGCGATGAAGCGGCCCTTTTTGCGAACAGCCTGTTCCGGATGTATACCATGTATGCCGAATCCCGCCGCTGGAAGGTGGATGTCCTCAACCTGAACGACACCGAGCTGGGCGGCGTGAAGGAAGTCAGCTTCTGGATCGAGGGGGAGGGGGCGTACTCCCGGTTTAAATTTGAAAGCGGCGTGCATCGCGTCCAGCGGGTGCCGGAAACCGAGTCCCAGGGCCGTGTACACACCTCAACGGTAACGGTAGCTGTTCTCCCTGAAAGCGAGGAAGTGGAGTTCGAGCTCAATCCCGCCGATCTGGAATTCGAAGCCTTCCGTTCCGGCGGCGCAGGCGGCCAAAACGTGAATAAGGTTTCCTCCGCTGTCCGGATGACGCATAAGCCGACCGGGATCGTCGTATCCTGCCAGACCGAACGCAGTCAGCTGCAAAACCGGGAAAACTGTATGAAAATGCTCAGGGCCCAGCTGCTGGAGGCCAAACAGCGGGAACAGGACGACAAAATCGCTTCGGAACGGCGGGCACAGGTGGGTTCCGGCGACCGGAGCGAGCGGATCCGGACCTATAATTATCCGCAGGGGCGGCTGACGGATCATCGGATCAACTATACCTCCTACCGTTTGGAGGAAAATCTCAACGGCAACCTGGATGAGCTGATTGACGCGCTGATTACGGCGGATCAGGCGCTGAAGCTGGCCGCCAGCGAATAGGAACCTGCTCCGCTCAGAAAGGAAAGGCCTTTTGAAGATGGAAACTCGTGTGCTGCTTCCAACGGAAGAAAATATATCCTTCGCCGCCCGGCTTTTGAATGACGGCGAAGTGGTCGGTATGCCGACCGAAACAGTGTACGGCCTTGCGGCGAACGCCTTTGACGGGAATGCCGTGGAAAAGATTTTCCGCGCCAAGGGCCGTCCACAGGATAACCCGCTGATCGTCCACATCGATTCAATGGAGCGCCTGGAGCAGGTAGCGGCCGAAATGCCCGAAACCGCCAGCCGCCTGGCCGAGCGCTTTTGGCCCGGCCCACTGACCATGATCCTGCCCAAAAACAGCCGGATCCCAGCGGCAGTGACCGCTGGGCTGGATACCGTAGCGGTGCGGTTCCCCTCCCATAAGGTGGCGCTGGCGCTGATCCGGGAGGCGGATATGCCTCTTGCCGCGCCCTCCGCGAATTTATCGGGAAGCCCCAGCCCGACTACGGCCAACCATGTCTACAATGACTTAAATGGGCGGATCCCGGCGATTTTGGACGGCGGGGCCTGTGAATACGGGCTGGAATCCACCGTGATCCTGCTGAACCGGGACAGCAGCGTGACCCTGCTCCGTCCGGGAGGTGTGACGGTAGAAATGCTGGAGCAGGCGGTACCTCAGGTGCGGATTGACCAAGGGGTGCTCCATGCCGTCCAGGAGGGGGAGGCTGTGCTTTCTCCCGGGCTGCTGCATAAGCACTATTCCCCTCGGGCAAACGTCGTGATTCTGGACTGCGGGTTTGAGGTGTTTGCGGAATTTCTGGCTCAGCACGCGGACGGGAAAACAGGGGCCCTTGTCTTTGAGGGGGAGGAACGCTTTCTCTCGGTTCCCTGCGTGACCTTTGGCCGGGAAGAGGATCCGATGATCCAGGCGCGGCTGTTGTTTAGCGCGCTCCGTGCCGTGGATGAGATGGGTGTGGACACCATTTATGCCCGGATGCCCAACCCGGATGGGATTGGGCTGGCGATCTATAACCGGCTGCTGCGGGCGGCGGGGTTTGAAGTGCTCCGCCTGCCGGGGAAAAACGTCTGATGGCGCGGCTGATCGGCCTGACCGGGCAGACCGGGGCAGGGAAGTCTCACGCGGCGGCACTCTTTGCCCAAGAAGGGTTCGCCGTGCTGGATTGCGACCGGATTGCCCGCCAGGTAACCCAGGACGGAAGCGGCTGTCTGGCTGCGCTGACGGAGGCCTTTTCACCGGAAATCCTGAATCCGGATGGATCGCTGAACCGCCGCCGTCTGGGCGGGATGGTTTTTTCGGATCCGGCTCTGCTGGAACGTCTGAACCAGGTCATTTTCCCGTTTATCCGGGCGGAGATTGACCGGCAGGCGGCCCGTTTAGCGGAAGAGGGCGCCAGCTGGATCCTGCTGGACGCGCCGACCCTGTTTGAAAGCGGGGCAGATCGGCAGTGTGAAGCAGTGATTGCGGTCACCGCACCGGAGGGGCTCCGAAAGGCCCGGATTATGGCACGGGATTCCATCAGCGGGGAAGCCGCATCTACCCGGATGAAGGCCCAGCTTTCTGAAGGGTTTTTCCGGACGCACGCGGATTATCTGATCGAAAATTCCTCCACAGAGGAGGAACTGCGGCGGCAGGTGAGCCAAACAGTCGCTGCCCTGAGAGGAGGAGGTTCTGCTGGCTAAATATCGTTTGCAGAAAAGGGCTGTGTTTTTGCTGGCCCTGCTGCTGGCCCTGTTGGGGATGGCGGGTCTGCGGCTGGCCTCTGAACGGCTTTACTGCTCCAACTATCCGAAGGAGTATGCAGGTTATGTCGAGCCGTATGCCCGCCAGTACGGGATTGACCCCCACTTTGTTTACGCGGTGATCAAAACGGAAAGTGATTTTGATCCATCCGCCACTTCGCCGGTAGGAGCCCGCGGGCTGATGCAGATCATGAGTGATACCTTCGATTGGGTGCGCCAGAAGAGCGGGCATTCCGATGTGGTTTACGATGATATGTATGATCCCGAGATGAATATCCGGTTCGGCGTTTGTCTGATTTCCATGCTGTATGAGGAGTTCGGCAGCTATGAAACCACGCTGGCCGCCTATCATGCGGGCCGAGGCGCGGCTGGCCGATGGCTCCGGGATGGTCGTTATTCGTCCAATGGGCGCACGCTGGATGAGATCCCGATTCCGGAAACCGAGCATTATGTCCGCAAAGTAATGGACTGCTACGCGATGTATCAGGAGTTGTATGCCTGAGGGGGTTGACGGGACACACCGCTCAGGCGAATAGGAGGAATGATTCGATAATTTGGATTGACGCATATGACAGGCTGCACAAACCGACCATTTTGGATGTAAGGGAATATCTTTCCCCACCAGCAATGACCTTGCTGGAAACCTTGAATCACGAGCTGTTTTCAAAAGTACCGGATCAAAGCGACACCGCCCCGCTGCACACAAAAGAACGGGTGGGTATTCCCCTACCGCCTGCAGGGACTCACCCTGTTTTCGCTGGTAATACGGGATGAAACGGGCTTTGTTGCTGGAGATTTGATCGTAGAAGAGGAAGCGCACCTTAAACAGGCCCTTGCGGAAATAGATCTGCGCTGTCAATCGGGCTTTTTGCAAAAGGCGGAAGATGCGGTGGCCTCCAGAAAGGAGAAAGCCCGGAATAAACGGCTGCTTGAGCCGGATACCCGCGCGGAGGAGCCCGAAGCCTTATTGCCCGGAAGCGATCCGGAAAAACTGAACCAATTCTCGTGGATACCGGCGCTGCCACCCGCCGAGCTGCGCAGGCTGTACCGCAGCTCGGCCAATGGGATGCTGGATCATGACCTGCTGGACCAGGTAGGCATTTCGTTTTATCTGCGCTGCAAGCAAGGGGTAGAGGAATTCAAGCTGATCCGCAGCGGCAAGCTGAAATGCCATCATTGCGGTTCGCTCCTTTTGAAGGAAGAAGGGTTAATGGTGTGCAGATGCGGCTATCAGTACACTTATAAGGGATACATCGACAGCTTTAATGCCCATCGTATGCCGGGCGGGAACGCCCTGCATATTTTTCCGAGTTTACGGAGACATGGCCTGGCGCCCAAACGGATTCTCAAAAAATGAATCTGATTGATTGGATGATCCATCAATGCCATATCAATATGTCATCCGGTTTGAGGATGCGGTCCATATTGAAAAATTTGATTGATGCGCCTCAAAGGACCGCGGAAAAACTGATTCTCGAGCTTGCTTATGGCGATCCTGCTCCCCAAAGGTAGCTTGTATTTTGCGTCAGGCGTTAGGCACATTATGGATTCAATACGCAGGCCGTACAACAGCCGCGTTGATTTAGAACCTGTATTCACAACCGAAAACGCCATCTGACCGGGCCTTTTCCCGGCATACTGCGTTCATTTTTCTTGCCATACGTCAGTATGGCCGCAAAAAATCGCCTTGTCTGTTGGGAAAGTCCCTCGGCCATCCGGCATCCCCGGTTATGAATACAGGTTCTTATACTATTTTATAATTTTGGAGGTTTGAACCATGTCAACTGAAAAAAGCGAAGCACAGAAACTCAAGGACGCTCTCTTCCTGGAGCGTAAACATGGCGGCCTGAAGCTGCCTGAGGAGGAGATCCGCCGGGCGGAACGCTACTGTGAGGATTACAAAAAATTCCTGGATTCCGGCAAAACCGAGCGCGAAGTGGTGAGTACTTCGATCGCAATGGCCGAAAAGCAGGGGTATGAGCCGTATGAATACGGGAAAAAATACATCGCCGGGGACAAGGTCTACCTGAACAACCGGGGGAAATCCATTGTATTTGCCCTCATTGGCAGCG
This sequence comes from uncultured Clostridia bacterium, assembly GCA_947649285.1. Classification (GTDB taxonomy): domain Bacteria; phylum Bacillota; class Clostridia; order Oscillospirales; family Ruminococcaceae; genus Paludihabitans. Next base: position 141 of record CANSRB010000119.1, on the reverse strand, counting down.
ACCCGATCGAAAACGGGGTCAACATCATGGCTTCCCACATTGATTCCCCGCGGATCGATTTAAAGGTCAACCCGGTCTATGAGGAAGGCGAGCTCTGCCTGTTCAAGACCCACTATTACGGCGGTGTGAAGAAATATCAGT
>CANSRB010000118.1 GCA_947649285.1 uncultured Clostridia bacterium | reverse complement strand
CTATGAAGCATAGCAATATCGCCATTTTTATCCCGCACAGTGGATGCCCTCACCGATGCAGCTTCTGCAATCAGCGTACGATCTCCGGGCAGGCATCTTCACCCTCTCCCGAGGAGGTTTCCGGAATTCTGCGGCAGGCGAAAGCGGAGATTGCCGATCCAGCCAACACGGAAATCGCCTTTTTTGGCGGAAGCTTTACAGCGGTTCCGGCTTCTTACCGGCGGGCACTTCTGAAAGCGGCAGAGCCTTTCCTGGGGGGAAACGGTTTTTCCGGGATCCGGATCTCGACCCGGCCGGATGCGATTGATAGAGAGGTCCTGTCTGAACTGAAGGCGGCAGGGGTAACGGCTATTGAGCTTGGGGCGCAGAGTATGCGTGATGAGGTTTTATCTGCCAACGGACGGGGGCATACAGCGAAGCAGGTGCGTACGGCTTCGGCGTTGATTCGGGAGCAGGGCTTTTCACTGGGGCTTCAAATGATGACAGGGTTGTATCGGGATGACCGGGAAGGAGCGCTTTTTACCGCCCGCCAATTATCGAAATGCCGACCGGATACGATGCGTATTTATCCGGTGGCTGTCCTGAAAGGAACTGAGCTGGGCCGGTTGTGGGAAGCGGGGGTCTATCGCCCGATGGAACTGGCGGAAAGCGTAGATCTTTGTGCGGAGCTGCTCTGGTACTTTCATTTGAAAGGGATCCGGGTTATTAAAGCCGGATTGCACGCGTCGGCCGAGGTGGAAGCCAACCGATTGGCCGGAGCCTATCATCCGGCGTTTCGGGAATTGTGTGAACAGCGGATTTACCGGGCTCGCGCGATGGAATTGCTGAGCTGTATCCCTGAAGCGGGTCCGGTAACGATAGGGGTTTCTCCTCGTGCGGTGTCCAAAATGGCAGGGCAGAAACGGGAAAATATTCTCCTGCTGGAAAAGGAAACCGGACGGAAGCTCCGAATCCGGGGCAGGGCTGGTTTGGCAGAGTATGAAATTGTTTTGGCGGAAGAAGAGGAGGGACAGCATTGCTTTTAAAATACTTGGATTTACAGGGATTCAAGTCCTTCCCAGATAAAACCAGGGTTACGTTCGGCAAGGGCCTGACGGGGGTGGTCGGCCCCAACGGAAGCGGGAAAAGCAATATTTCAGACGCAGTCCGCTGGGTGCTGGGCGAGCAGTCCACCAAGACGCTGCGAGGCGGAAAAATGGAAGACGTCATTTTTTCCGGCACGCAGAGCCGGCGCCCGCAGGGGTTTGCCGAAGTATCCCTGACAATCGATAATCAGGACCGCCGGTTAGAGATCGATGCAGATGAAGTGACAATCTCCCGCCGGTTTGACCGCAGCGGAGAAAGTGAGTACCGGATCAATCGGAACCCGGTTCGGCTGAAGGATCTGCATGAGCTGCTGATGGATACCGGGTTGGGCCGGGATGGATATTCTATCGTCGGGCAAGGGAAGATTGCCGAGATTATCCAGGCCAAAAACAGTGACCGCCGGGAGATTTTTGAGGAGGCAGCCGGTATTTCCAAATACCGCTATCGCAAGGAAGAAGCAGAGCGGAGCCTTGTCCGTGCGGAGGACAATCTCGTCCGCCTGCGGGATATCCTGGGGGAATTGGAAAGCCGGATTTCTCCGTTGAAGGAGCAGAGTGAAAAGGCCGGCCGTTTTTTGGAACTGGCTGAGCGGAAAAAGACATTGGAGGTATCGCTTTGGATCCAGGTGATCGAAAAATCCAACCGGGCGCTGAAGGATCATTCGGATCGCCTTTTGGTCCTTCGCCGGCGGCATGAGCAGTCGGAGGAGCAAATCGCGCAGATTGAGGAAGCACTCCAACATACCTATACGGAGATGCAGGCCTGTTCGATCAAGATCGACGGGTTCCGCCGCAGCAAGGAGGAGCTGGAAACGGCTAATGCGGAGATTTCCGCGCAGATTGCTGTATTGAAAAATGATATTGCCCATCACGAGCAGAGTATTGCACGGCTGGATTCTGAGCTGGCGGTTCACAGCCGCAGGGCGGAAAATGTCTTGCAGGAATTGTCGCTGCGTGAGCAGGAATATACCCGGCTGACTGCGCTTTTGGAGCAGGTCGGGCAAGAGGAAGCTGCTAAGCAGTCGGCCCTGCAGCAGCATCTATTCGAAAGTGAAATGCAGAACCAGCAGGAGCAGGAGCTGCGGGAAAAGATTCAAACACTGGCTTTGCGTCAATCTCAGGTAAAAATGGAGATGCTTTCTGCGAAGTCCGGCTGTGCGGAGCTGCGGGGGATTTTGCTTTCCAATGAGAAAGAATTGCAGAATCAGCGCCAGGAGCAGGAGGAATATTGTACGCAGCTGAGCCGGATATCGGCTTTCCTGCAAACCTTGGACAGCCGGGAAGAGGGCCTGAGGAACGTGTGGGCAGGCCATCAGAAAAAGCTGGAGAGGCGTCGGGAGGTTTTGGAAGCGTCCCGCCAGGAAGCCGAGCGAATCGGACTTCGCATTAAAGAACAGCGGCAAAAGGAACGCTTGCTGACCGGGTTGGAGCAGTCCCTGGACGGCTACGCCTATTCGGTGAAGGAAGTGCTGAAGCGGGCGAAAAATGGTGTTTTGCAAGGGATCCGCGGGACGCTTTCGCAGTTGCTGGAAACAGATGCAGCGTATTCAGTGGCAATCGAAACGGCTCTGGGCGGCGCGATGCAGCATTTGATCGTCGATCAGGAATCCCATGCCCAAGCGGCTATTCGTTTGCTTAAGACGGAAAGGCTGGGCCGGGCGACTTTCCTGCCCCTATCCGCGATGACTTCTTCTCCACTCCAGGCCAAAGGGCTGGAAAATTACCCGGGCTATCTGGGTTTAGCAGTCGAGCGGGTGCAGTATGATCTGGCCCTTCGTCCGGCGGTAGAATTCCTGCTGGGGCGGATTGTCCTCGCGGAGGATCTGGATGCGGCGGTTCAAATTGCCAAGTCTTATGGCTATAAATTCCGGGTGGTAACCTTAGACGGCCAAATGGTCAACACGGGCGGCTCGATGACAGGTGGCTCCCGGAATAAAGGGCAGAACTTCCTGAGCCGGAAAAATGAAATTTCTGATTTGAAAACAGAGATCGACCGGCTGCAAAAAGAAGAAGCGGTCGTTTCAGATCGGCTTCGCAGGCAGGAAGAAGAAGTCCTTGCGGCTTCGAGATTGCTGGAAGAATCCCAAGCGGAGCTGGCGGCTCTGCATGAGGACCGCATCCGGGCAGAAGGGGAACAGAAACGATTGCAGGAGCAATTCGTACAGGCAGATTCCTTGAAAAGCCGGATGGAAGCGGAATTGGAAGAGAAGTATCAGAAAGCGGACCATCTTCGGGTACAGGCGGAGGAACAGGCGGCAGAGTCCGACCGTCTGGAGAAGGAATTGAACGCGGCGGAATTGGAACAGGCGGCGTTTCAAAACAGCAGCCAGGCTTCGGAAAGCCGCCGCCGGGTTCTGACCGAGGAACTGACGGCCTTGAAACTGCGCCGGGTATCGCTGGAGAAGGATGAGGAATCCCTTTGTGCTGGGATGGAGGAATTGAAGAACAGACGGGAATCGGCGGGAAACGATCTCAACCGGTTATTGCAGGAGCAGGAATCCTGCCGCTTGCAGATTCAGGAAATCGGCGAAAAAATCATCGGGAGCGAACAGCAGAAAACAGAAAATCAGGCAGCGTCCGTTGGGTTGGAGCAGAAGATCCAGGAGCAGGCGGCGCTTCGGCAGGAGTTAGAGGCCTCAACGACCCAGCTTCGGCAGGAAGAGCGCCGGATTTCTGCCGAACAGGGGAATTACACCGGAGAAATCGCCCGGATGGAGGAACGCCGGATTCAACTGGAACGGGAGTACGACGAGAAAATCCGGCAGCTTTGGGATGAATACGAGCTGACCCGGAGCGAAGCGCAAAAGCGGGCAGTTCGTCTGGAGGACCCCGTCAAAGCCAATGCAGAACTGCTTTCCCTGAGGAATCAGATTCGTGCGCTGGGCAGTGTGAACCTGGGAGCAATTGAGGAGTATCGTGAAGTCCGTGAAAGGTACGACTTTTTGAACAGCCAGATCTGGGACGCCGAACATTCCAAGTCGGAGCTGATCCGCCTGATCCAGGATTTGATTGCCCGGATGCAGGAAATCTTCGGGAAAAATTTCCGGGAAATCAATCGCTGTTTTCAGGAGACCTTCCGGGAATTGTTTGGAGGAGGCCATGCGGAACTCCAGCTGTCTGATCCGGGGGAGATGCTGGACAGTGGGATTGATATTTCGGTCGAGCCGCCGGGCAAGGTGATTACGAATCTGGCCGCGCTGTCGGGCGGTGAGCAGGCGTTGGTGGCGATTGCCATTTATTTTGCGATTATGCGGGTACATCCCGCGCCGTTCTGCGTGCTGGATGAAATCGAAGCGGCGCTGGACGATGTCAATATCGACAAGTATGCCGCCTATCTTCAGAAAATGGCGGAGCAGACGCAGTTTATTTTAATCACGCACCGTCGGGGCAGTATGGAAGCGGCAGATATGCTTTATGGTGTGACTATGCAGGAGGAAGGGGTGTCCAAGCTTTTGCAGTTAAAGGTAGCAGAGTTGGAACGTACTTCTCTGACGGTTACATAAAAAGGAGGGAACAAATTGGGCTTTTTTGAAAAAATTAAAAATGGGCTGAAAAAAACCCGGGATTCCATGGTCCGACAGGTTGAAAGCGTTTTGCATTCTTTCACCAAGATTGACGAGGACTTTTTTGAGGAATTGGAAGAAACCCTGATTCTTTGCGATGTTGGCGTACAGACTTCGGTGAAGATCTGCGATACGCTCCGCAAAAAAATCAAGGAAACCGGGGAGAAAAACCCTGAGAATATCAAAAAAATGATGAAAGGGATTATCCTGGAAATGCTGGAAGGGCCGGTGGAGCTTCAAATTTCAACGAAACCTTCCGTGATTCTGATGATCGGCGTCAACGGGGTGGGAAAGACCACCACTATTGGAAAGCTGGCGGCCAGCCTAAAGGCCGATGGAAAAAAGGTGATCCTTGGAGCGGCGGATACCTTCCGTGCGGCGGCGATCGATCAGCTGCAAATCTGGGCGGACCGAGCCGGTGTGGATCTGGTGAAGCATAGTGAGGGTTCGGATCCTGCGGCTGTTGTATTCGATACGATCCAAGCTGGTAAGGCCAGAGGATGCGATGTGATCCTTTGCGATACGGCGGGGCGGCTGCACAACAAGAAAAACCTGATGGACGAGTTGGCGAAAATTGCCCGCGTTATCGGCCGCGAAGCAGAGGGCTGTGATACCGAGGTACTGCTGGTATTGGATGCAACGACCGGGCAAAACGGGGTCAACCAAGCACGCGAGTTCAAAGAGGCGGCTGGGATCACCGGGATTGTCCTGACCAAGCTGGACGGTACGGCAAAAGGCGGGATCATCATCGCCATTAAAGAGGAACTGGGCCTGCCGGTGAAATACATCGGGGTCGGGGAGCAGCTGGACGACCTCCAGCCTTTTTCGGCGCAGGATTTTGCAGACGCCCTGTTTGATACGGAGGAATCAGAATGAAATTGATCCTGGCAACCAAAAATGCCCACAAGGTTCAGGAATTTTCCCGTATCCTGGAGCCGCTTGGAATTGAGGTAGTTTCTCAAACGGAAATGGGGATCGAGGCGCAGGCCGAGGAAACCGGCTCCACCGTTGTGGAGAATTCTTAT
>CANSRB010000117.1 GCA_947649285.1 uncultured Clostridia bacterium | reverse complement strand
ATGAACGGTTAGCAACGGCATTATCAAGATTGCCGCAATTAAGGCGAGAAGTCTTACTGCTTTATTACTTCATCGGCTATCGTGATGAAGCAATCGGCAGACTGTACGGACGTTGCAGGAGTACGATAAACCGCAGGAGAAATGTTGCACTGAAACAGTTACGGAAAGAATGGGAGAGATTGAAACATGAGGAATAAAAAGCTGATACCTTTTGAGGTAATTCAAAAAGCCGTTGCCGGAGAGCCGGAAGCGGTAGACGCAGTATTGCGGTATTACACCGCACACATCAAATATCTGTCTATGTATAAGGGGCATATCAATGACGATACACAGGACAGGTTAAAAGCAAAACTGGTTGAAGCCATATTGAAATTCCGCTTCGACCGATAGGAAGTAGCAAAGACGGGAAAAGCTGTCAAGGGTAAACTTTCAACTTCTTCTGAAGATTGTTTTTCGTATTTACCGTCTCCACCTATGCCTAAAACATTCGCCTTTGCGTTAGCTGCCTTTTGATTAATTTCGTTAAGTTTTTGAGTCTCTTCTTCATACACATATCCGTCTATTGCGGAAATGTAATCGTCCAATAGTTTGCTGTTAATGTAAAGAAAATTTCGCAATTTCATTTGTGCTATTTACCGTCCTTTCCTAATTTCTTTTCAAAGAACAATAAACATCTACTTATAGCTATTAAAAATCAGTATACTACTCGTCTTGAATAGTATACTGATTTTAATTGCACCCTGTATGACAGCTACCCTATTTCAGTTTGTTGGTTGACACTGTTTTATGAGTAGCCGTCATAAGGCGGTTTTCTTTTCCTCCTTTTCTCTGAGCGATCAACGAAAAGGGGGCGGGCATTTCTTCCCCATAAAATCCTTATTTTGGACGCTTCCAATCCGCAAAAACAGGGCTGTTTCATAAAAAGAACGGGGATCCCAAAATGGATCCCCGTTTTCTGACGCAAAATTTCAGCACACAAAGCATATGCATTGAAAGCCGTTTCGTCTCCCTTTTACCGCAGCATCGCGGAAACCTTTCAAGCAGCCCCTTCTCCTTTTAAAGCAGAGATTAGTTCGTCCACTGTTTTGCCCGAAGCCTTGACCGCCTGATATAAGGCAGAAAGCTCGGCGGCTTCCTGTTCCTGGATCAGCGCTTTTTTCCGCTCCTGCAGTTCCAGGATCGTGTTTTTCCATCGGGTAATCTGCATATCAATTTTTTGCAGCTCTTCTTCATAATTGATTTGTTTTTTCATCCCACGCGGCATGATGGCATCCTCCTTTGATTTCACCCGGATTTTACCCGGCATTCTATCCAAAGTATAGACCGTAATCAGGGATTTTATACCAAATCACAATGAAAATAAGATAAAATTTATCTTCCGGTTGGCTTCCAAACCAGACTTTTTTATCTGGAAGAACCGGAATCTCCCCGCATCAATTCCCCAGCCAGTTCCTGCATTTCTTCAAAGCTTCGAACATCTTTCCGCTCCAGCTCCTGCTTCACTGAATGCGGCAGGGTATTGAAATATTCCCAGGCGGAAAGCTCCTCTTGCAGCAGGTCGGACAGACAAAGATAATTTCGGATTTCATCAGACATCGTGCGTCCCTCCTTTCGGAATTAGGGTGCGGAACTGGGAAAAAATTATACGCCTGTCTGCTTGAAGAAATCTATCCAAACGCAAAAGACTCGGTTTAAGCTGAATTTTCAGTTAAAATTCATAAAAACAGAGTTGTATAGAAGGGAACCTTTTAGTATAATAAAATTGAAAGTATAATGCAGGAGGTCAACAGATTGATGAAACGTTATTATTCATGGATGCTTCCTTTCATTCTCTACAGCCTAATCGTTTTTTTACTGATGACAGCGGCCGTCTGTATTCCAAGCTCATCCGATCTTTTATGGGTATGGGGATTCCTTTTTTATTTGCCCTATATTTATTTCGGAATATACATTATGGGTTTTATTTTGGGTTTATCTGTTCAAAAACGCAGTAATGCCAAAACAGTGAAAGTGCCGTTTATGTTATCTCTGACAGCGTTTTTGATTACCTTATTCAATCTATTGATTCCTGCCTGGAAATCAATTGCAAGCTACTCTTTATACCGCAATCTTATCTATACAATTTATCCTGCGATGGGATCCTCGGTACTCTTTTTTATTGCACAAATAATCAAACTGCATCGTCAAAAAAGTGTTATAAAATAAGGCTATCCACAATAGGAATTCCTATCGTGGCAGCCTTATTTTAAATATCATTATAATGCAAAGGAAGGAACGCCTATGACTTTTTATCTGATCTTATTCGCGTTGGTGGTTTTAGTCTGTGTAACCTCCAGCAAGCTGCTCTACCGGTTTGGCGTACCCGCCCTTCTGATTTTCCTGGTACTTGGAATGCTCTCCGGATCGGATGGGATTATTGGGATCCAATTCAACGACTACAATATGGCGGAAAAAGCCTGTTCCCTTGCGCTGGTTTTCATCATGTTTTACGGCGGCTTCGGTACAAACTGGAAAATGGCCAAGCCGATCGCCCCACAGGCAATCCTGATGTCTACCCTGGGAGTGCTCCTCACGGCGGTGCTGACCGGGCTTTTCAGCTACCTGGTGCTGGAAGCCACCCTGCTGGAATCGTTGCTGCTGGGAGCTGTTGTCGGATCTACTGACGCAGCCTCCGTTTTCTCCATCCTCCGCTCCCGCAAGCTGGACTTGAAAGGCGGCCTTTCCTCCTTGCTTGAGGTAGAAAGCGGAAGCAACGACCCCTGCGCCTACATGATGACCATGATCCTTCTGACCTTCATCACCGGCCAAGGGGAAAACATCATCCTGATGCTTTTCAAGCAGGTGGGATTCGGCTTGCTGATCGGCTTTGGATTGGCGAAGCTGGCCGTATTCCTGCTGAAGCGCTTCCGGCTGGAAATTGAAGGGTTGTACCCGATCTTTGTCATGGCCATCGCCGTCCTTTCCTATGCACTGAGCGATTTTACCGGTGGGAACGGCTACCTGAGCGTCTATTTGACGGGCATCATCATCGGTAATTCCAAAATCCCGCATAAAAAGAGCCTGGTACGCTTTTTTGACGGTATTTCCTGGATTATGCAGATCATGCTGTTCTTTATGCTCGGCCTTCTCTCCTTCCCGTCCCAACTCCAGCTGATTACCGGAACCGGGCTGCTGATCGCATTATTCATGCTGTTTGTCGCACGGCCGGCCGCCACCTTTGCCATCCTAAGCTGGTTCAAAGTCCCGGTTAAACAACAGCTTTTTGTATCCTGGGTCGGGCTGCGGGGCGCTGCCTCTATCGTCTTTGCCATCATGGCGATCACCCGGGTCAGCGGCCTTGGGACAGATATTTTCCATATTGTCTTTTTTATCGCGTTATTTTCTGTCGCAGTCCAAGGCTCCCTTCTTCCGCTGGTGGCCAAAAAGCTGGATCTGGTGGATACCTCGGAATCTGTGCTGAAAACCTTCAACGACTATGAGGAGGAGCTTTCCGGAAAGCTGACCGAAATGGTCCTGAACACAGGGAACCCCTGGATCGGCCAGACGCTGCTGGAGGCCAATATCCCCGAAGGGATCCTGATTGTCATGATTAAGCGCGGGAAGGAGACTATCGTGCCCAACGGCTCCACCGAGCTTTGCCCTGGAGATATTTTGGTGATGAACGGTGCGGATACGGCCGTACAGGAGCTGTTCGAGCAGTTTTCCTTCCAATGAGGCTCAGCCCTCGATCACTTGGTTATCGGCCAGGATCTCCGGCTTATATTTCATGCTGTCCGCCTCCGTGAGTTTCCGGATCACCCGGCAGGGGACGCCGGCCGCAAAGCTATCGGGCGGGATATCCCGTGTAACCACGCTTCCCGCGCCAATCACGCAGTTGTCCCCGATGGTGACGCCAGAACAAACGGTCACCGAAGCGCCAAACCAGCAGCTGCTGCCGATCCGCACCGGTTTGGCATAGCAAAGGCGTTTTTTGTCGCCCTCAGCCGTTCGCAGCTCCAGGCGCTCATCCGGAAGCATGGGATGAATCGGCGTTACAATCGTCGCATTGGGGCCGAAGCTGCAATAATCCCCAATCCAAACCTCGGCGTCATCCTGGATGGTCAGGTTGAAATTGCCGAAAAAATTCCGTCCGATCCGGGTATGCTTCCCATAATGGAAGGCAATCGGCCCCTGGATAAAGCTTCCCTCGCCCAGTTCGCCAATCAATTCAGCTAAGATGGCGGCCCGCTTTTCCGTTTCGTCCTCATAAGTTTGATTGTAATCCATATTCAGGTTATGGGCTCTCAGCTTCATGGCTTTCAGCTCAGGGTCGCCTGGGTTGAACAGGATCCCTGCTTTGATTTTTTCTTCTTCCCTCATCGGAAAACCTCCCCCTAATTTCCAGCGAATAAAAAGATGGATGGAAGCCGTGGCTTCCATCCATCTTTATTTCTGTTCAGCTTATTTTACAGAATCCATATGCTCGATCAGCATCAGGACTTTGTTGGAATAACCCCACTCATTGTCATACCAGGAAACCAGTTTAACAAATTTGTCGGTCAGAGCGATACCAGCGGCAGCGTCAAAGATCGAGGTGTGGAAGTCATGGATGAAGTCGGAAGAAACAACAGAATCCTCGGTGTAGCCCAGAATCCCTTTCAGCTCGCCTTCGGAAGCCGCTTTTACAGCTGCGCAGATCTCTTCGTAGCTTGCCGCTTTTTCCAGATTTACAGTCAGGTCAACAACCGAAACGTCCAGAGTCGGAACGCGGAATGCCATACCGGTCAGTTTGCCGTTCAACTCCGGAATAACCTTGCCTACTGCTTTCGCAGCACCGGTAGAGGACGGGATAATGTTGCCGGCAGCAGCGCGGCCGCCTCTCCAGTCCTTCTTGGACGGGCCGTCAACGGTTTTCTGTGTACCGGTGGTGGAGTGAACGGTGGTCATCAGGCCGTCAACGATACCGAATTTGTCGTTGATAACTTTTGCCAGAGGAGCCAAGCAGTTGGTGGTGCAGGAAGCGTTGGAAACGATATCCATATCGTTGGTGTACTTATCCTGGTTTACACCCATAACGAACATTGGAGCATCTTTGGACGGAGCCGAAATGACAACCTTCTTTGCGCCTGCTTTAATATGAGCAGAAGCAGTTTCAGTGGTGGTGAATACGCCGGTAGACTCTACGACATAGTCTGCACCGCAAGCGCCCCACGGAATATTCGCCGGGTCTTTTTCAGCGTAGAATTTAACTTCTTTGCCGTTTACGATGATAGCGTCTTCGGTGTATTTGATCTCGCCCTGATACTGGCCATGAACCGTGTCATACCGCAGCATATAAGCACAGTAATCCGGGGTCATAAACGGATCGTTGATACCTACGAACTCAATATTCGGGTTGTCCAGACCTGCACGGAATACCAGTCTGCCGATACGGCCAAAACCATTGATGCCAACTTTAATTGCCATAATGAAAACCTCCAATATATTCTGCGGAAACCCGCAGCGCTTATTTGCTGTGCTGCCTGCACAACTTGTACTTCTATTTTAACCCATAAACGTACAAATGACAAGTATTTCACAAAAAAAACACTAAAAATTTTTAAGAATAGCCGTTCATAAAACGTAAACGCTAAATCTAATGCCTGTTCCTGGCAGGTTTCAGGATCTCTTCGACTTTTTCCGAAAGAAAAAGACTAGTTCTTTACTTTCCATGCGGGATTCGATATAATGAATTTAATCATAATAAAAACCA
>CANSRB010000116.1 GCA_947649285.1 uncultured Clostridia bacterium | reverse complement strand
ATCGGCGGGAAGAAACATGTCACGATTGAAGTCTATTTTACCTATGTGGGGAAAATCCGGATTCCACTTGCCAAACCGGAACTACTGACAGAAAAACCGGTGTGACCTCCGCCACGCCGGTTTTTCCGGAAATTCTATTTACTTCCTTATGGGTATCCGCCTAAAGGGAAAGCATCCCAGTTCAGCAGCTTATAGACCAGATAAAAAACAGCAATAACAAAGCTGACCGCAGAAATGGCGAACCCTCCAAAGGGTAGCAAAGCGCAGCCCTCCTTTGGTATAACTGGTAAAACTCAGCATCGCGGCGTCAAACAGGGTAAAAAATCTGTTTTTGGATTTGCCGGCTTTACACTTTTGCTGTTCATAAGGGATCTCTAAATGATCCGGCGCGTATTCCGCAACAATGCCCCGCAAAAACGGCGTCGGATCATTTAAGCTGTGCAATACATCAATCAAACCTGCAGTCATAAAGCCCAAACCCGGTAAAATGCTCGATCTGCTGTACATCACTCATGGCCTTGATAGTCTTATAATAGAAACTGCGCAGGCTGTAGGTCGTTTTGATCATGCAAACGACCTTATGGCCTCTTTCCCACTCACGAACCATTTAAGGAAGCAGACCGATAGGATCCTGGAAATCCGCACATAATAAAATGGTGCAGTCTCCGGTGGTTTGATATAAACCATAGTAGGGGCTATTGAACTGCCCAAAATTTTTCATATTAAAAATCGCTTTTACCTGAAAATCCTCCGCGCATAATTCCCGTAAAACGGTTCGGGTATTATCCGTAGATTTGTTGTCTATAAATAAAATTTCATAATCATCTTCCGGAAGCTCCGTTTGCAGCAATGTGCGAACAGATTCACACAGAGGCTGCACATTATCCTGCTCATTGTAACAAGGCACCATAACCGATATCTTTTTCATAAGCCCCTCCTTTTGGATCAATCTTATTAGGGCCTGTTTGAAAAATCGCCAATACTGTCTTTTTGCCCAAACCGGGCGGATTTCGGCGTCGAAAATCCTCGGCAGGCGGCAGCCTGTTCTGCGGTTTTCTTCTTGAAACCGCCTCGCCCTGCACAAAAATCCAGCACTTTCTCTATTTTCAAACAAGCCCTAGTACAAAATAAAATCACTTTTTCAACGCTGCGCTGTACTTCCTTCAGATTTCCCTTTTTATACTCTGATTGATAAAAAAGTCGAAATTTATCTCGGGAAAACATAAAAAAGGTGCAATTAATTGCACAAAATCATGCACCCTATGTCCGTTTTTCAAGGTATATAGAAACAGTATATCGAATAGCTTACTCTCTTTTCTGGAATTTTTCTTCATAATAAAAGTCATGAAAGGGAGCGGATCGATTATGTTTGCAAAACGCATTAAATTCTTGCGGCAGTCAAAAGAACTGAATCAAATGCAGCTTTCTGAACGATTGTTTCTACCAATGAAGCATACTGCTCAGCCTCATATGTAGAATAAACTTTATCTTGACTCACAAATTCCTTAGCATAATTCCCCATAGACGAATCATAACACCAAAAAGCACTATAGCTTGCAGACACCGCAGGTAAGGACCAGGCAAATTGCTAAAATAGATTTTCTTCCTCTCCTGCTGACGAAATAGCAGCAAGCGAACAATAAAAATGCGATCAGTAGAAAGACAGCGGATTCCTCATGATAGAATTTCTTTTGAATAAAGAAATAACAAACAAGGATATAAACTAACGAAGCTGCTCCGGCAAAAATCAAATGCCGCCGGTTGGTGTTTTCCAGCTTCGGAAGTTCAAACGTCACTATTGCTGCAACACAAAGGGCATAGGCATAGCACCATCGATTGGAGGTGTCGTTTAATCCGGAAAAAATATAGGCCGTAGCTGGTATACACATCATAACCGTAAGCGAAATAAACAAAACCCGTAGAGGTTTTCTTTCCGGATATTGTCTGGCACGAAAAAACAGCAGCGCAACAGCAGGGACAGCTAAGGCGGAAAAACCTAAATATATCCAGTTTAATATGTCACCGGGCGCCATTGCAAAAGAGGATATAAAGTTTTCATAATAGGATTTTGAATAATACCACAACTGCCCAGTTTCCCGGCCGATACGCCCGGTTCCCAGCATCTGTAGCAGCGTGGGGATCACGACAATTCCGCTTAATACAGCGCCAAGCCCCATAAAAGTGCTCTTGCAGCGGTTTGGAAAAAATATTTGATACCCTTGTTGTATGAACAAAAATAGCGCACCAAAAAATAAACAACAATCAAAATCGTCAGCATATAAGAATGATATAGGCTTCCAATCAAGGATAAAAAGACTATTGCAGTAAAAATGAAGCCCTGTTTTCCCCGCAGTATATGCTCCAGTCCAATAATAAGCAGCGGCAAAAAGATCGCTGGTGTCAGAAAGGGGGAATGGGTAATACCGGTATACAGAAAATCTGCTGAAAAAGCATATGTAACCGCTCCAATCAAAATAGCAATGGGTTTTTGTTTAAAATAAAATCCCATAGCAGAAAAAGACAACCCAAGCAAATAAAAACGGAAGATTACTAGGATATCATTTAATACATCCACTTGATCCCAAGGCCAGAGCACCGCAAGCCAATAAAGTAAACCAACCTGAAAATCGAGTTTCGCTGGTCCCACTCTAAAATCATTAAGAGGGATTGTCCATCCATCCCCGGCCAGGAGATCTTGTATGCCATCGCGCAGCGTCTGGCTGATATACATCAATTTGGGAATCCAGCTGCCCGTGCCGTCAACACTCCATATAAAGCTTTTATCCGCTTTATAAAAAGCAGCGAATACAAAATATTGAAGAATTATAAACAGCAGCGTATAATGCAGGCTGTAAAATATAAACAATTTCCAGCCGGATAGGTTATGCATAGATCACAATACTTTGTCCAAATCTTTTTTTGATTAAAAACGGTCATCGTAATTCCTTTCTATTTTCTCAAGGTTCATTCCTATCATTCGACAATCTTTTCACCGCCTCATAAACCCTCTTGCAGTTGTCCTGATCATTGAACGCGAAGAAGTTATCAATGCGCTCGCGGTATACATCTTTTAACTGGCAGCCAGTTTCCATATACTCTATAATCCTGTCTATGGTACTTTCCAGATCATATTCAATCTCGCCAAAGCCGTCTTTTTCTATACTAAAATAGCCTTCTTGATACCCATGATTCAGATAAAACTCGTCTTTATCAAACTGGGCATATATCAGTGGTTTTCTGAGATATGCAAAGTCAAACGCAATTGAAGAATAATCAGTAATAAGAAGATCACTATAATTAAAGATATCCCGATATCGAACTTCTGTCCCAAACATATTGACCTCTTTGCGAACTTTAAATTGGTCAATATATGGAAAAAATACTGAATGCGGTACAAAATATATAGAATAATTATATTTTTGTGCAGCTGAAATAAGTCTTTCATTGTTTACTAAATACATGATTGACTTATAGAAATTCGAGTTGTTAAATTCAGGTTTTAACACCCAACGGTCTTCTTTCGGAATAAATCCATTAAACAGATACCTTCTCCATGTTGGAGCAATCGAAATAATCCTTTTCGGAGAGCTCTTCAGAAAATCATATCTTGGAAATCCAGCAAGGGAAATATTATTTTCCGTATATCCATATCTGGGTGAAATAAACGCCTCCTTCTCTGCAGGTGAACTTGCAACAATCAACTTTATATTCCTTTTATATTTTCCGATGGATTTTGATATATCGTTATAGGTTACACCATGTTGCAAAAAAACAAACGACTTTTCAGAGAGTATATCTTTATATGGAAAATGATACCCATAGAATGGGTTTGTAACCTCCACATGTGAATATGCAGAAATGATTTCGTCAGATAGTAAAACGGCTAATTTATGTCTCCACGACAAATGGGGAATGACTTTTCCCATTTTTCTTATCCTGTGATAATCCGCACTCGTTTTAGAGATTACAAAATAGCATTTTATATTTTTTGAAGCATGTGACGCTAAATAAGTAAAAAAAGCTTCCCCGTTATCATCGGCACGATTGGCTTTATCGGATATTAACCATAATTCCTTCCGTTTAAATGATTTTAATATCCAATAAATCCCCCTTAAAACGATCGCCTTCTTTTTGTATTTTTCCTTTGAGTGATATAGTTCTTTTAACAGTTTGTATTCAAAGTTAATTTTTTCAGACAAACTGCATTTTTTTACAACTAATATCCCTTTACTATGAGTCAAACACCAATTTTCATTTTTATAGTAAGAAGACTTAATAACATTATCTATAGGGGAATAATTTTTAAAAACAATTTTCGGCTTTTTGCAAATATTTCCGTCAACATCAAAGTGAAAAGAAATATTATATCGTTCACAATCATCTGTAAGCGGAACTTCAACTTTAAATATAAGTTTAAGGCAAATCGTTTCACCAATAAACTGTGTGCTATCCTGCGTATTTTGAATATCGCAATTAAGGAACATATCATTTACTTTAAGAATTATTTTAAGATCTTTATAATTAAACGGAAGAACCGATGCAGAACCTGTAATATATAAATGGGAATGCTTTATTGAGATAAAATCAATGGAAATTCCCAATTCTGAATTCCAGCAAATATTTGTATTATCGAGATGAAACAAAATATCATTGTGCATATAGAGCGCTTGGATTTCTTTCCCATATTTACAGGAGAGAAAGAACAATTTGTGCTCCAAAAAAAGATTTTTCTGTTCCAGGATAATTCTATTATCCAAGAATTTTGAATAATTTGTCAGCAGCTCTCTATATTCATAAATCTCTGAAGGCGAAAGTACATCCGATGGAATAGAGTCTTGACATAGTTTTGACTGCAGGTCATACATAACGGTATATTGAGCAAATAGCGGGAAATATCCTATATTCGTCTCAAAATATTCTTTTGCCCAATAGGAAAAATGCTGCAAGTATTTTATATACCATGCTGATTTTTGGGGACCTGATGTAACTTGTGAGCCAATCCTTCTTCTGTACCAATACTTGCAATTGCTTACAACTCCAAGTGCAAATTTGATACCCAAAATCTTCAGAATTTCTTTAGCATCTTCAGCAATTACTAATTCTGAGTCAAAACAAAGATTAACAGCAAGCCCTTTTTTGATAAATGCAGAAGCTGCACTTAACTGGATTTGAGAATACTCTTTGTGTAAGTTTATAATTCTCGTTCCCCTTTTAAATTTATAGTTTAAAAGATGGCCTCCAGAAAAATCCCCAAACACATACAATGGAATTGATACAATATCAATTTCGTTATCATGTGCTGAAAAAAAGTTATAGACATTTCGTAATGTATTCAATGACAGCCGGTCATCCGGATCAAAGAAATTGACATACCGTCCTTCTACATGCTTTAAGCCCTCGTTGCGGGCAGAAGAAAGCCCGCCATTCTCCTTATGGATGACAACAATATTTTGAGGGAAACGTTCCCGATATTCCTCGCATATTTCTCCCGAGCGATCCTGAGACCCGTCGTCTACGAATACAATTTGTACATTGCCTTCAAATCCAATATTTTGCTTTATAATGCTGTCAACCGCTTCGTTTATATATTCCTCCACATTGTAAACAGACATCACAATCGAAAACTTATAGGGGAAACCGAATTCCTCCCGGTTCCGCTCCCGGAAATCGGATTCCGGGAGGGATATTGCTGCAAGCTGCTCTGTCATAGCTACCCTTCTCCTCATCTATTCATAATGTTCTTCCATGCTTCAGTTTGT
>CANSRB010000115.1 GCA_947649285.1 uncultured Clostridia bacterium | reverse complement strand
GGCTAACACTTCATTTAGATCCCCCAGCTGATTAATTTTCCCCATGGTTTCCGGGCAGAGATGGATTTCTGAGTAACCCTGGTCATCCAGTGCCGCCTGCGCCCGTTTCAGTGTATCCAGGGCATAATGAAGGGCTTGTTCCCGGCTCAGCTTCCCACAGGAACCGGAATGGACGACAATCCGATCCGCACCCAGCCAGGAAGCAACCCTGGCTGATTCTACCAAATAGCCAATGCTGTTCTCCCGCTTTTCCGCCTCCACGCTGGAAAGAGAGATGTAATACGGTGCATGAAGGGAAAGCGCGATCCCTGTTTCGCGGCATCGTTCCCCCAAAGTACGGGCCGTATTCTCATTCACACGCAGTCCGTGCCCGCATTGATACTCAAAAGCGGTCAATTCGAATCGGGCTAGGTAATCCGGTATTTCAATGGTTTTTTTATAGCCCATTTCAGCAAAACTGTTTGGGGTGCCGGCCGGCCCAAAACGCACACTCATAACCTT
The DNA here is from genome assembly GCA_947649285.1 of uncultured Clostridia bacterium. Lineage (GTDB taxonomy): Bacteria > Bacillota > Clostridia > Oscillospirales > Ruminococcaceae > Paludihabitans. Next base: position 5,324 of record CANSRB010000115.1, on the reverse strand, counting down.
CCTCCGTTTTTCTTTCGGTATTTACGGATGTGAAGCTGCTCTAAGCTTCTTTTCAGCCGGAAAAAAGCCCCGCTTTCCAATTCAAACGGTTCCACCAGGATCGTCCAAAATCCGGCAGCATTCCCGCCCAAAATATCCGTATAAATCTGATCGCCTACCAACGCAATCTGATCGGCGGAAAGCCCCATTTGACGCTGCGCCCTTTTTAATCCATACGGCAGCGGCTTACAGCCCATCGCTACAAAATCCAGGCCTAGCCGCTGGGCAAAAGGCGTTACTCTTTCCCTGGTATTGTTTGAGACAAGCATCAGTTTCATTCCCTGGGATTTCATAGAAGCAAGCCAATCCAGCACAATCGGGAGTACCTCCTGGCTTCCATGCAGCGTCAGGGTATTGTCCACATCCAGCACAATCCCTTTGATCCCACGCTTTTTCAGATCCGAAAATCCCAGCTCCGTAAGATTATTCAGCATCAGGTCCGGTATAAACAAAGACATAAGGTCCTCCTTTCCTAAAAGATGATTCTGTATCCTTTTCACTCATCCGCAGATGCTGGAATGCGAAGCAGTCTTCAAAAATGAAATAGGTTGAAAGAAGCGCGGCTCCTTTCAACCTAATTTGCAAACACTTATTTATACTTGCGTTTACGAGCAGCCTCAGACTTCTTTTTACGTCTTACAGAAGGCTTTTCATAATGTTCTCTTTTACGAACCTCAGCCAGTACACCAGATTTTGCACAAGATCTCTTAAATCTTCTGAGTGCGCTGTCTAACGACTCATTTTCTTTTACGCGAACTTCTGACACTTTATTCCCTCCCTTTGCCGCCGAGACAGAGGTTTACAATCAATATTGCAACGTAAACTATTATAGTAAGATTTCGACGTATTGTCAAGCCTTTTTCTAAAAATAACGAAGTAATTTCTATTTTACCACGATATTGACCAGTTTATTCGGAACCGCAATTTCCTTGACAATCTGCTTCCCTTGAATGGCCGCCTGCACCTTGCTGTCCGCTTTCGCCGCTGCAACTGCCTCTTCCTTCGGGCAGTCCGCCGGGAGGTTCAGCTTGGATTTGATCTTCCCGTTTACCTGAACAGCCACCTCAATGGTATCCTCTTTGCACTTATCCGCATCGTAAACCGGCCAGCTTTGTTCAAACAATAATCCCTCATACCCATTCAGCTGATAAAGCTCCTCGGTGATATGGGGCGCAAATGGATTCAGCAGCATCAGCAGGGTACGGTAATCGGTACGCGTCAAGCCGTCCTGCGTCTGGATCTCATTCAGCAGAGACATCATCGCCGCAATTGCGGTATTGAATTTCAGATGCTCGATATCCTCGCTGACCTTTTTGATGGTGCGGTGGAAGGCAGCCTCCAAGGCTGGTGAATAGCCTTCCCCATCAATCAAGCTGTCCTGAAGGTTCCAAACCCGATCCAGGAAACGCTTACAGCCCTTTAAGCTGTTTTGGCTCCAGGGCGCCGACTTTTCAAAGTCGCCGATGAACATTTCATACAGGCGCATAGTGTCCGCCCCGTACTCCGCCACGATATCATCCGGATTGACCACGTTCCCGCGGGATTTGCTCATCTTTTCACCATTCTCGCCCAGGATCATCCCGTGGCTTGTCCGTTTTGCATAAGGCTCTTCACAGGGAACCACACCGATATCATAAAGGAATTTATGCCAAAACCGCGAATACAGCAGGTGAAGGGTGGTGTGCTCCATTCCGCCATTATACCAATCTACCGGAAGCCAGTACTCCAGCGCTTCCTTGGCCGCCAGAGCCGAAACATTATCCGGGTCACAGTACCGAAGGAAATACCAGGACGAACCTGCCCATTGGGGCATGGTGTCGGTTTCCCGTTTTGCCGGCCCGCCGCAGTGCGGACAGGTGGTATTGACAAAGCTTTCCAGCTTGGAAAGAGGGGACTGACCGTCCTCTGTTGGCTCAAAGGATTCGATTTCCGGCAGGCGCAGCGGAAGCTCACTTTCTGGAATCGGGACAAAGCCGCATTGTTCGCAATGGACAATCGGGATCGGCTCGCCCCAGTACCGCTGGCGTGAAAATACCCAGTCACGCAGTTTGAAATTGACCTTCGGGTAACCCAGATTGTTCTCCTCCAGCCACTGGATAATGGCTGCTTTCGCCTCTTCCACCGAAAGGCCATCCAGGAAACCGGAATTGACCATTGTTCCCGTCGCGCAATCGGTAAAAGCTTCCTTTTCGATATCGCCCCCGGCAACAACCTCCACGATCGGAAGATCGAAGGCTTTGGCGAAGTCATAGTCCCGGGTATCATGCGCCGGAACCGCCATAATCGCGCCGGTTCCATAGCTCATCAAAACATAATCCGAAATATAAATCGGGATTTCTTTCTGATTGACTGGGTTAATCGCCCGGATCCCTTGAATGCAAACGCCGGTTTTATCCTTGGCGATCTCCGCCCGCTCGAAGTCCGATTTTTTCGCCGCCGCTTCCTGGTAGACGCGGATTTCTTCGATATTCTGAATTTGATCCGCTTTCTGGGCGATCATCGGATGTTCCGGAGAAATAACCATATAGGTCGCGCCGAAAAGCGTATCCGGTCGGGTTGTATAGATCAGCAGTTCATCTCCCAGCGTCGTGACAAATTTCACTTCCGCACCGGTAGAACGGCCAATCCAGTTTTTCTGGGAGGTCTTAACCCGATCGATATAATCCACCTTGTCGAGATCATCAATCAGGCGCTGGGCATATTCTGTAATTTTAAGCATCCACTGGCTTTTTACCTTATGCACCACTTCCCCGCCGCACCGCTCGCAGGCGCCGTTGACTACTTCTTCATTCGCCAATACAACCTTGCAGGAGGTACACCAGTTGACAGAGGCTTCGCTTTTATAAGCCAGTCCTTTTTTGAAAAGCTGGAGAAAAATCCACTGCGTCCATTTATAGTAAGCCGGATCCGTAGTGTTGACCTCGCGATCCCAGTCGAAGGAAAAACCCAGCGACTGCGCCTGCTTTTTAAAATGGGCCACATTCTGCGCCGTGACGATTTCGGGATGAATATGGTTCTGCATGGCGTAGTTTTCAGTCGGGAGACCGAATGCGTCCCACCCCATCGGATAGAGCACGTTATATCCTTCCAAACGGCGCTTTCGCGCAACAATATCCAGCGCAGTATAAGGACGCGGATGGCCTACATGAAGCCCCTTCCCAGAAGGGTAAGGAAACTCTATCAGTGCATAATATTTGGGCTTTGTGTAGTCGTTTACAGCACGGAAAGCCTTTTTTTCTTCCCATATTTTCTGCCATTTCGGCTCAATTTCCTGAAAATTATATTTCACTTGCTGACACACTCCTTGTTCAATCAAATCTATCTGCCTATTATTCCGCAAGTAGCTCTTCCAGCGGGATCTGGACGCCGTCCCCCCACAGCTTTTCAAGATTATAGTAATTCCGTGTTTCTTCATAGAACACATGGACAATGACATCCTGGTAATCCAGGATAATCCAGCTGGCGTTGTCCACACCCTCCACCTGCCGCGGAAGCCGGCCTAATTTTTTCAGCTCAAACTCAAGTTCATCCGCCAGCGCGCGGACATGGGTCGTATTCGTAGCAGAGGCAATGACAAAATAATCCCCTAAAGTCGTCACATCGTCGATTTTGATTACATCAATTTTTTCAGCTTTTTTCCGATCCAGAATCTGCACGGTGTGCTTGGTCAGTTCCAAAGAATCCATAAAAATCCTCCTTCGGGCAGCAGCCCGTTTCTATGCTTGATCCGGCTTTGTTAGTCAATATTACCGTAGTCATCTTCCTGAGGCGGATCGATCAGCTCTTCGTCCCACTCCGGAGGCAGTTCTCCCTGCCCAGAGCTTTCTTCCCCAGGCGGCTGCGGATCATCCTCAAAGATGATCTCGCTGGAAACCGGCTCTTCCGGCTGACTTTCCTCCGGCAGCGTTTCCTGTGAAGAAACCGGCGTTTTCGCCGGCGGAGCTTCCGATTTCAATTCCAATATCCCCAATTCTTCCGCAGGAACCGGGTCCGAATAAGGGCGGAAATAGGCATTCAGCAGGTCGGCGGTTTGCTCCCGTTGGATCGACTGCATGGCCAACCCATTTTTCCATGCTGAATTGGTCGGAAGGATATGAAATGAGATATTGCTCATATCCACTTTCATCAATTCATTATAATATCCCAGCAGCTCCCCTAAAGTCAAATCGGTAGTGACCTCTTTGATCAAGGTCGGAGCCATCGAAACAATCTGTGTCTTGCTCATGCCGAAGCACTTTTTAATCAGCGCCTGCATGAATTGGTTCTGCATATCAATCCGCCCGAAATCCCCGGTAGGATAAGAATACCGTTCCCGGACCACCTTTTCGGCTTGGATTCCATTGAGCGTTTGCAGCCCTTTTTCGATTTTTACCCCTTCCAGGTAAAACGAAATCGGCACATCCATCTCAACGCCGCCAATCGCATTGACAATATTGACAAATCCGTCCATATTTACTGTGACGTAATGGTCAATTGTCAAATCCAGTGTTTTATTGATCCGCTTGGCCAACCCGTCAATCCCGCCGCTGCTTTTGGAACCGTATACCGCGTTGATTTTTCCGGTGCTGATGTCTTCGCCGATATAGGAGTCCCGAGGGATTCGCAGGGCATTGATCTTCCCGGCAGCCATGTCAAAATTGGCCACCATGATCATATCGGTTAGCTTTCCCCGGTTAGAGCCGGCTTTTTCCGTGTAGTCAATGCCAACGACCAAAATATTGACGGCCTTATCCCGGATTTCGTTTGGTGTTATGATATCCTGGTCCAGCTTATTATCGTTCCCGGTGTCGGGCTCGTTATTTTCCAGAAAGCTGGTGTTAAACAGGAAAACACCCACTACGCTCAAAACGGATAGAGTGATGACTACCGAGAAAATAGAGATCAGAATCCGATCCTTCAAAGACGATTTCGTTTTTTTCTTTTTCATATTCTTTCCTCTTCAGCGGGCAGGCTCCCCTGCCGGATTTTCATACAGATCCAATCGCAGCACTCAAGGCTGTTTGGCAGGACCGGTTTTCCCTTGGCCGCTGCCCAATCAATTTTCCGGCGCACCACCCTCGCCATACAAGCGTCCAGATCCCGGAAAGCCACTGCGCGAAGCTCCTCTGCCTCGGCATAAGTACGATCATAGGCCGTGCCGTCGGCGACATACAGGATCTCCTCCAGCAGCGTCATCCCCGCTTTTCCGACAGTATGAATCCGCACTGCTGAGAGAACTTCTTCATTCCGGATGCCGAGCACATCCCGGGCAGCGAGATAGCCGGTTTCCGCATGGTACAGGCTCG
>CANSRB010000114.1 GCA_947649285.1 uncultured Clostridia bacterium | reverse complement strand
TTCAGGGCCCGCCATTGGGTAAAGAATTCATATTGGACGAATTTCCAAAACCCGATTTCCTCCGCCAGCCGTTTTTTGGCCGCCGTCAGCGCCGAAGCCTTCCTCACCCGCAGATCTGCCGGCCAATCCAGCCAGGACGCCCCGCCCTGCTCAAATTTCAGCGCCATAAACAGCGCATAATCTTCCAGCCATTCATTTTGCTCCGCAGCAAACTCCTCGAAATCCTCAGGCCGTTTCTCCGCAAAGCGCCGATAGGCTTTTTTCAGCACCGGGAACCGGTTTTCGTAAATTTTGGCGTAATCCACCCGGGAAGGGTCGCCGCCCCAGTCCAGCGGGACATAGTCCTCCGCTGATAAAAGCCCGTCTTTGGCTAATAAATCCAGATCAATAAAATAAGGGTTTCCTGCAAAGGTCGAAAACGACTGGTAGGGAGAATCCCCGTAACTGGTTGGAGAGATCGGAAGCATCTGCCAAAGCTTTTGCCCCGATCCCTGCAAAAAATCGGCAAATTCATAAGCTGCCTTGCCCATCGTCCCAATCCCATAAGGAGAAGGCAGGCTGGAAAGATGCATCAATATTCCACTTTGCCGCATAATACTGTCACCCTGCCGCCTTTTTCAAAAAGCGGTCCTTTCCGAACATTGAAATAGAGCTGTATATTTTCAAAAACACCCATCGTTTTTTCATCCGGGAGGTTGCTGCTCCCCGGAACGTGCAGGCGCACGAACACTGCCTATGGAATCCAGGACAGCCTGCCGCCAGTCCCTCTATATCGAAGATACAATCTTCAAAAGGGACTTCTTGAACCGTTTGAACGATCAACCTGGAAAAAACTTATTCTTCTCCAATAGGACAGCCAAATAAAACCAATTTTATTTTAACATCCAGGCCATAGAATTGCAAGCAAAAATCAGCAGGATTTTCAAAAATTCTCCACCGCAGGCTATATTCTGTACAAAATGCAGAGACGGCTTCAGGCTGCCGCCTTCAAAGACCGCCGGTTTGTCTGAATATAGCTGTCTACCTGGCGTTCCAGGATCTCAAAGCTGACGCTTCCCAGATCCAGCACCATTTTATGGTAATCCAAGGGGGAAAACGCCTCCCCAAGGCTTTTCTCCGCCCGGTCATAGCAATCCTCAAACAAAGCCCCCGTCAGGAAATATTGAAGATAATACCCCGGCATTTCCAGAATCAGCTCAAACATCCCGTCGCAGACTTCATCCGGAATTTCTGCGCCAAAGACATCCCGGTATTCCTGGGCAAACCGCGCCCGGTCCCAGCCGTCCTCATGCACACCGATTTCCATCAGACAAAGATACATCTGCGCCGCCTGCTGATTGACCGCCCACAGCTCCAGGAGATCCCTGTTCTCCGGCGCGTATCGGACGATCTGATTTTCCACATAAACCGCCCAGCCCTCGGTATAACCGGTATATTCCATAAAGTACCGCACAGCGGGCATTTGGAGGCTGGTGAAATAGGCGGACTGATACATATGCCCCGGATAGCCCTCATGCGCCATAGTCGGGAAAAGGCTTTGATCGTAATCCCCATTCAGATAGATGGATTCCGGCGTATCCAGGGGCGCGTCAATCGGGTTGGACACATAGGCCGCCGGGGAGAAATTCTCCTGCATCGCTTCAGGCACCGGGATCACGTTGTAATTCAGGCTGGCAACCGGCGGGAAATCGGCCCGTACCGCTTGTTCCAGATAATCCAGGTTTTCCTCCGCAGTCGTAAAATCGGCAAAAACCAGATCCGCCTCCAGGAACCGTTCATACAGGCTGGGATCCGCCGCAAGCAATTCCTGAAACTCCGCCGCGTATTTCTGAAGATGCTCCTGTGCATAGGCGCGCGCTTCCTCCACGGTCAGATCCGCGCCGGTTTTCTGGCGGATCAGCGCTTCATAATAAGCCTTCCCGTCCGGCAGGCTGGAAAGCCCCAGCTCCTCCTTCCTGCCCTCCAGCTTGGAAAGCTCCTCCCCCAAGGTACGGTAGGCGTTCAGGAAATCGTTCTTCAGCAGGAATTCATTTTGCGTTTTCATTTCTATTTTTTCACTGGGAGACAGGAAATCCATCCCGTCAATTTTGGCATTGATGCTTTCAATCAGGAAGGGGTTTTTCTCCGCGGCAAAGGCCTCGCACTGGCCGATCACGGCGTCCAGCGTGACCTGGCTCATGCCGGCCCCATGCTCCAGGCGTTCTTTTTCCAGCGCCGCATAGCGAAGGAAGGTTTCCTCCGCCGTTTCAAGAAGGTTAAAGTAACTGTCCAGATCGCTCCGGCGGTTGAACTTGAATTCATTCAGCAAAACCGGGATCTCTGCCTGAAACCCGGTAAAGCTTCCCAGATAGCTGTTATCCAGATCATAATAATCGTTGGTCAGCTGGCTCCGCTCCAGATAATCCTCCAGCATATCATAGGTCAGGCGCTGGCTGCTGTCCAGCCTTTCCCGGTTGAACCGGTGCAGCTGCTCCAGCAACTCCTCCGCTTCCTGGTCTGCCCCTTCGTAATCCTCCCGGTCCGAATAAGGCCAGACATACAGTTCTTCCTCAAAGCCATAAGCCTGCGGGTCGTTAAACAGCAGGTTCAGGCTGTAATTATCATTGGCGATAAACTGCGCCGGCAGTTCCTCTACAAAAGCGTCAAATTTTTCCGAAACGGACTGGAACAGCGGGAATTCCTTCATTTCCGCCGTACACCCGGATAAACTCAGAATCAGCGCCAACCCGCAGATCCACGCGGCCCCCCGCTTCCCGTTTAATTTCCATCTGTTCATCGTTGTTTCCTCCTTCAGCCCGGGCTCAAAGGCCGGGCCGCTGATTCTTCTGTGATAAAATCCCCTGCTGTTCAGTTTATTCGCGCCGGCCCTGATTTAGCCCCTGTTTCGCGGAAGGAAGCTCCCCAAACTGCCGCTTATAGGTACGGGTAAAGTAAGACAGGTTCCGGAAACCGCACTGCTCCGCGCTTTCGCTGACATTGTACCGCCCGCTCAAAAGCATCCGGCGGGCCATGCTGCACCGCACAAAATTGATATGCTCTACTACTGTCCTGCCCGTAATTTCGCGGAATACACGGCAGAAATAGTATTTGCTGACGCCGATCCGGCCGCAGATCCCGTCGATAGACAATTCCTCCCAGTAGTGCGTCCGGATATACGCCAGCGCTTCCTTGACCCATTCCAGCCTTCGGGAGCCTGCGGCGGAATCTGCTTCAGCTTCCACCGTGTATTCCCTGAAAAGAAGGAGGAGGAGTTCCATGGCCGCCGCTTTGACTGCCGCTTTATAATAAGCGTGTTTCTCCTCCATTTCCCGGGCAATCCGCTCAAAAAGCACCGCAATCCGCCCGTCCTCCGCCACCGGACGGAAAATTGTCCGGCTGATCGGCAGGCCGAACCCGTCGCAAAGCGCTTTATCTAAAATCAGGCAGGAGTATCGGCATTCCTCAGAAACAGCGAAGATCTCATGCAGCATATCGGAATTCACCGCCGCCATCTGACCTGCCCGTACCAGCTGCTGCTCCGCATTACAGACGACCGTCCCTTCCCCTTCGGTAAAATAAAGCAGCTCCAGCCCTTCATGCCAGTGCAGGATATCGTCCCGAAGCGCGCGCTGCCGCACATTCCAATGAAAAATGATCGGAAATCCCGGATCCGGATGCAGGTGATTCTCATAAACAGTTGTCGGCATAACGGCCCCTTTGAAAAGCAAGATTGTGTTAAAAATAAGCAAGATGCGGGCTTTACTTTTTTAACCGTTATTATAAAATAGATTTATCAAAATCACAAGATTCTTCAGCAATCTTTTCGGACAGAACCGCATCTTCCCTAACAAAGCAGAAAAAAGGAGAATATTTATGTACAATTTTTCAGTCGGCGTCCTGCTGGATTCCTTCCGTACCGATCCAGTATCCGCATTGGCCAAAGCCAAAGCCGCCGGGGCCTCCGGCATCCAGGTCTACGCAACCAGCGGGGAAATGGCTCCCGAAAATCTGAGCGGGGCAAAACGCCGGGAATTCCTGGACAAGGTCAAAAGCCACGGTTTGACTATCTCGGCGCTCTGCGGCGACCTGGGACAGGGCTTTGCCAACCGGGAGAAAAATCCCGGATTGATCGAGCAGTCCAAACGGATCCTGGACCTGGCCAAGGAACTGGAAACCGACGTTGTCACCACCCATGTCGGCGTGATCCCGGCGGATCCTTCCTGCGAACGCTACAAAATCATGCAGGAAGCCTGCTTCCAGCTGGCCCAGTATGCCGATTCGCTGGACGCCCATTTCGCGATCGAAACCGGCCCGGAGATCGCCCTCACCCTGAAAGGCTTCCTGGACGGGCTGCACTCTACCGGCGTCGCAGTCAATCTGGATCCGGCCAACTTCGTCATGGTCACCGGGGATGATCCCGTCCAGGCGGTCTACACCCTCAAGGACTATATCGTCCACACCCATGCCAAAGACGGCCGCCGTCTGCTGGTACGGGATCCCGAAGTGATTTACGGGGTCATCGAAGATGAAATCCAGGCAGGCCAGGCCTTTATTGAACTCCCGCTGGGTGAAGGCGATGTGGACTTCCCGAACTACCTCAAAGCGCTGGACGAAATCGGCTATCACGGCTTCCTGACCATTGAGCGCGAGGTCGGCGAGGATCCGGCGGCAGATATCCGCAAAGCCGTGGATTTCCTGAACGGCCTGATCCGGTAAGCAGTTTCATCATTCTACCTAATGATAAGGAGGAGCCCCCTATGAACAAAATCAAAGTCGGCATTATTGGAACCGGCAGCATCTCCAATGAACATATCCAGGCTAATTTGAAAAACCCGAACGTCGAGCTCTACGCGTTTTGTGATATCAATGAAAAACAGCTCCAGCTCATGGCCGAAAAATACGGCGTAACCCGTACCTTTACCGACAAGGACGAAATGCTCAAGCTGGAGGAGCTGGACGCTGTCAGCGTCTGCACCTGGAACTCGGAACACGCCCCCTGCACCATCGCCGCCCTCAACGCCGGGAAGCACGTGCTTTGCGAAAAGCCGATGGCCACCTCCGCTGAGGAAGCCCGCAGCATGGTGGAAGCGGCAGAACGGAACGGAAAGCTCCTGATGATCGGCTTTGTCCGCCGTTTTGGCAATGACTGCGCGATCCTTCAGGACTTCATCGGCCAGGATTACTTCGGTGAGCTGTATTACGCCAAAGCGACCTACCTCCGCCGCAACGGCAATCCGGGCGGCTGGTTCGGGGACAAATCCCGCTCGGCTGGCGGCCCCCTGATTGACCTGGGCGTTCATGTCATCGACCTCACCCGTTACCTGATGGGCAACCCCAAACCGGTTTCCGTTTACGGTGCGACCTTCCGCAAGCTGCTGAACCGTCCTAATATCAAAGGCGGGAAAGCCTATAACTCGGTTTCCGCCGGCAGCCAGGATATCTGCGATGTTGAGGATCTCGCTTCCGCGATGATCCGCTATGACAATGGGGCCGTCCTCTCGGTAGAGGCCAGCTTCAGCCTGAACCTCAAAAGCGATGAAGGGAAAATCCAGCTTTTCGGCACCAAAGGCGGCGCCAAGATCGACCCGGAGCTGGAAATGTACACCGAAGTCAACGACTATCTGGCCGATGTCAAGCTGGCCCTGCCGACCGCCCTCAATTTCGACGGGCTGTTTGCCGGGGAGATCAACCACTTCATCGACTGCGTACAGAACGGGACGCCCTGTAAGTCTCCGGCGGAGGACGGCGTCGCCCTGATGACCATTCTGGACGCGATCTACGAATCCGCACGCACCGGCCACGAAGTTATTCTTTAATAAGGAAGGGATTCCCATGAAAATTGCAGTCAGCACCTACAGCTTTAATCCCCTGCTCCTTTCGGGAGCCATCACCCAGTTTGCCTG
>CANSRB010000113.1 GCA_947649285.1 uncultured Clostridia bacterium | reverse complement strand
GATTTGACGGGTTTCATGAAAAATTTATAGATTTACAGGCTGAAAATCGGGAATCCTTTCGCTTTGTCATGATTTTGAAATCAATTTTTCACTTAACAAATAAGAATCGCTGTGCTATAATAAGAATATTATCGAACAGCCCGGAGATTTTGGGCTGTTTGGTTCGTTTATGAAAACGATAGACAGAATCGAATAAAAGGAGGGTTTTGCGTTATGCCGCAAAAAAATAACCGAGCAGCGCCAGCCCCGCGGGTGGTGCGAACCGCTCCTCCCCCAAAAAAAAGACGCAGAAAAAGACCCCTTTCCAAAGGGGCCCGGATTACCCGCAAAATTTTGGGTATGATCGGCAAGCTGTTTATGACGATGATCCTTGTCTTCGTCATTACGGGCTGTATTGTCGGCACTGCGCTGACGGTGTATGTCGTGCAGTATATCGACACCGAGTCGCCGATTGATCTGAATAACCTGGAAATGAGCTACACCAGTATCGTTTACGGCCTGAAGGACGGGGAAAATGTGGAGGTCCAGCGGCTGCACCGGGAAGAAAACCGTATCTGGGTAGATTTGAGGGACATCCCGCAGGCACTCCAGGACGCGGTGGTTTATACCGAGGATGAGCGGTTTTATGAACACACCGGGGTAGATTTTAAACGGACAATCGCTGCGTTTGCCAATGAGATCCTGCGGATACTTGGAAGGACAGAAGGCCGGTTCGGCGGTTCTACCATTACCCAGCAGCTGATTAAGAATATCAACGGCGATATCAATTCCCGCGGAGTGGACGAAAAAATCCAGGAAATCATGCAGGCCATGAATATGGAACGGAAATATTCCAAGCCTCAGATCCTGGAAGCTTATCTGAATTATATTGGCCTGCATTTTAACACAGTCGGTGTTCAGGCCGGTGCCAACCTGTATTTTGGCAAGGATGTTTCCGAACTCAGTATTGCAGAATGCGCATCACTGGCAGTTATTTCGAAGAACCCCTCGAACTATAACCCGATCAGCAATCCTGAGGAAAACAAACGCCGCCGGGATTATGCTCTCGAAAAAATGCTGGATTTCGGAAAGATTACCCGCGCAGAATATGAGGAAGCGCTGGCGACTCCCATTCAAACGGTAGACAGCTCCAAATCACCGGAAGCAGAGGACAATAAGACCACTGACCAGAAAAATGGCGTCTAATCCTAATATACCGACGCGGTAATCGAAGCCGTGGTCCAGGATTTGATGAAAGAGTACGGCTATAAAAAGGATTTTGCGGAGCAGAAGCTGATGACCTCCGGCTACCGCATTTATACCGTGATGGATGTGACCATGCAGACTACGCTGGAGCGGATGTTTGCAGATCCGGCTACCTTTGCCTATGGCAGCGCCAAAGAGGAGGATATCCCCCAGGCCGCCATGGTCATTTGCGACTACGAGGGCAATGTCCTGGCGTTGGTCGGCGGCCGGGGTGAAAAGACCACCTCCCGCGGGTTCAACCTGGCGACTCAGGCAAAACGTCCCTTTGGTTCGACCATTAAACCGCTGTCGATCTATGGGCCGGCGTTTGAAAAGGACCTGATTACCTGGTCCACGCTGATGGAGGATAAACCCACCCTTTGGAAAGATAAAAAAGATGAATTGGCCGGGAATCCGCCGGATTATCCCAATAACTACAATCATCGTTTTGAAGAAAATCCGATGACGATTATTGATGCGATTAAAGTATCAAAGAATACCATTCCGGTTCAGCTTTGCGAACTGATGGGCCCGGAAACGGTGTATGAATTTATGACGACCAAGCTGCATTTTTCGAATATGGTGGCTTCTGCGGCGGATATTGGATCGCACAGTATGGCGCTGGGCGGCGCGGATACGACGCTGATTGACCTGACGGCGGCTTATCAGATTTTCGGCAATAACGGTTATTATACCTCCCCGAAATTGTACAGCCAGGTGCTGGATGCAGAAGGGAAGGTCATTTTGGACAATACCAGCTCGGATACGAAGCAGGTCCTCCCAGCGGATACCGCTTATGTGCTCAACCGTGCTTTGTGGCAGGTCGTCAACGGCGGTGGTTCCGGTGCGCGTGCAAAGCTGTCCCAATGGGAAACCGTGGGCAAGACCGGTACCTCGGACGACCGCAAGGACCTGCTGTTCGCAGGATGCACCCCTTATTATACGGCCGTCATCCGTTACGGGCACAATGATAATACGGTGATTTCCAACTCCGTGGAAGGCTCGCATATTCAGGCTTGGAAAAAGGTCATGGAAGAGATCCTGAAAGGGAAGAATCCGGCAACCTTTGATCTGGACAGCTCAGGCGTAGAGCAGCGGGAATACTGTACGGAATCCGGATTGCTGGCGACCTCCCAGTGTCCTGCCAAGCTGACCGGGTACTATAAAAAGGATTTCCTGCCGGAATATTGTTCCCATGAGAATCTGAGTGCTCCAGAGGAAGATGATCCTTTCGAAGACGACCCGCAGCCTCCTTCCAGTTCGGATCCCAGCCCATGGGATGATGATGAAGACTTAGGCTTCGAATAAGGCTTTGCGGCCAGATCTGGAAATCAAAACCCCCTTCGAGATTATCGAAGGGGGTTTACTGCTGTTTAAGCGTCGGTTTTGTCTTTGGTACGCCGGATGACTTTCAGGCGGGAGAATTCTTCCCGCTCTTTTTCTTCCAGCGCGTCCGAAATAAATTTTACCGTTGCGGTAAAACGTGGGATATTGATGTTCTTCAGGGCATTGGCGCGGCGCTGGGTTTTCTTGATCGCGTCGGTCAGCCGGTAAACGGCGTTTTCAACCTCCGCCAGTAAAACCGTCAGCTCCTTTGCCCGGTTGAAGCTCAAATAGGCGATGTCAAATTGGGAATTGGCCGTGAAAAAGCCGTATTGTTCATCCGTTGTGGTGGAATGCAACGTTACTTCCGGGATATCAACCCCCATAACACTGCGATAGGAAATTTCTACACCGGTTTCCAGGCCCGTAGCATTCGCCGTATGCTCAATGACGCCCAGCGTGATGTTGGCACGCTCCAGCGCCTGGTAGGCATGCTTATAGGTTTCCTCAATTTCTCCATGGAGGGATTTCGCCTTTTCCAGCATCAGCATCATTTCGCGGATCAGGATATTACGCTTCCGGTCCAGCAGGTCAAAGCCCAGATTGGCCAGGCTTAATGACTTTTTAGTCGCAATCAGGTTGCCCTTAGTAGGGAAAACATTGTTTGCCATTATGCCTCACCCCGGAACCTTTCGCCGCGGGCCGGATCAAAATGCTGATTGACCAGTTCGGCATCCATGCGGGAAAGCTCGCTCCGCGGCAGCAGGGAAAGAAGATCCCAGCCCAGGTCGAGGGTCTGCTCAATGGTGCGCGCCTCAGTTGCCCCCTGGGTGACGAAGTAACGTTCAAACATCTTGCCGAAAGCCAGGTAAGCCTTATCGCTTGCCGAAAGCTCTTCCTCACCAATGACGGAGCCCAGCGCGCGGGCGTCCTGTACCCTTGCGTAGGAGGCAAAGAGCTGGTTGGCTACGGCGGAATGATCCTTCCGGGTGTAGCCTTCTCCGATACCATCCTTCATCAGACGGGAAAGGGATGGGAGGACCGAAATCGGCGGATAAACGCCGGTATGATCCAGGGTACGGTCCAGAACGATCTGGCCTTCGGTGATATAACCGGTCAGGTCGGGGACGGGGTGGGTAATATCATCATTCGGCATGGTCAGGATCGGGATCTGTGTGACCGAACCCTTCCCGCCTTTGACAATCCCGGCACGCTCATACATGGAAGCCAGGTCGGAATAGAGATAGCCCGGATACCCTTTACGGCCCGGAATCTCCCCTTTGGAGGAGGAGAATTCCCGCAGGGCCTCCGCATAGGAGGTGATATCGGTCATAATAACCAGGATATTCATGTTATGCTCATAGGCCAGGTATTCTGCCGCAGTCAGCGCACAGCGGGGAGCCAGGATACGCTCAATGATTGGGTCATTGGAGAGGTTCAGGAACATCGCAACGTTTTCCAGTACGCCGCTTTCCTCAAAGCTGCGTTTGAAGTAGTCCGCAACGTCGTTGTTGACGCCCATGGCCGCAAAGACAATCGCAAATTTTTCGTCTGAATTGCGGTCGTCCGACAGCTTGGAGTTGCAGACCAGCTGGACAGCCAGCTTGTTATGGCTCATACCCGAGCCGGAGAAGATCGGCAGCTTTTGCCCACGGATCAGGGTCATCAGTCCGTCAATAGAGGATACGCCGGTACGGATATAGTTCCGGGGATATTCCCGGGCAACCGGGTTCAGCGGCTTTCCGTTGATATCGCGGTATTCCTCCGCGAAAACATCGCCCAGCCCATCAATCGGGGAACCGGCGCCGTTGAAGATACGCCCCAGGATTTCCTTGGAGCAGGGCAGCTCCATCGGCTTGCCTTTCAGAGAGGTACGGGTGTTGTTCAAAGAAAGGCCGTTTGTGCCTTCAAACACCTGGACGATAATCCGCTCGCCCTGGATTTCGACAATCCGGCCCAGCCGTTTGCTGCCGTCTTCCAAAAGAAGCTCGGCCATTTCGTCGTAGCTTGCCCCCTGCACGTTGTCCAGGACTACCAGAGGGCCGTTAATCTCTTTGAGCCCTACAAATTGAACCATTATAGGCCTCCCTTCTTAGTACGGATGGCGGGCAGAGTGAAAGCCTGCCAGTTTTTCGTCGATTGATGTATAAAGCCGGTCGAAGGCTTCCGGATGGTCGTTCGGGATCTCGTATTTCATCCCAGCCAGCAGGTCGAACAAGCCCAAATCCACGATTTCGGAAAGCGCTGTGCCGGTTTTGATAATATCCAGGCAGCGGTCGTTCAGGTAAAGGATGACCTGCATCATTTTCAGCTGTTTTTCCAGCGGGACAAAGGTATCGTCCTTATGGAACGCGTTCTGCTGGAGAAATCCCAAACGGATGGCCTTGGCGGTTTCGATGACCAGCTTTTGGTCGTCCGGCAGGACGTCGGCGCCGATCAGCTTGACAATTTCCATCAGGGAAGCTTCCTCATTCAGCAGGTTGTTGATCCGCTGGCGGCATTCCAGGAAGTCCCGCGAAACCTCGTGGTTATAATAATCGGCCAGATCATCAATGTATTCGCTGTAGCTGTCCGTCCAGTTGATGGCCGGATAGTGCCGGGCATAGGCCAGGGATTTGTCCAGTGCCCAAAAGGTACGGACGAACCGCTTGGTATTCTGGGTAACCGGCTCAGAGAAATCCGCACCCTGCGGGGAAACAGCACCGATGATGCTGACGGAGCCTTCCGTCCGGTTCAGGTTGACCATATAGCCGGCCCGCTCGTAGAACTGGGAAAGCCGGGAGGGCAGATACGCCGGGAAGCCTTCCTCGGCCGGCATTTCCTCCAAGCGGCCCGAGATCTCGCGGAGCGCCTCGGCCCAGCGGGAAGTAGAATCCGCCATAATCGCTACGTGATAGCCCATATCGCGGTAGTATTCCGCCAGGGTAATCCCGGTATAGATGGATGCCTCGCGCGCCGCTACGGGCATATTGGAGGTGTTGGCGATCAGTACGGTGCGGTCGGTCATCTTGTTGCCGGTTTTCGGGTCAATCAGCTCGGAGAATTCGTCCAGAACCTGAGTCATCTCGTTGCCGCGCTCCCCGCAGCCGACATAGACAATAATATCAGCGTCGCACCATTTCGCCAGCTGATGCTGAGTCATGGTTTTGCCCGTGCCGAACCCGCCGGGGATGGCTGCCGCGCCGCCCTTGGCGATGGGGAAGAGGGTGTCAATAACACGC
Organism: uncultured Clostridia bacterium; assembly: GCA_947649285.1. Taxonomy (GTDB): domain Bacteria; phylum Bacillota; class Clostridia; order Oscillospirales; family Ruminococcaceae; genus Paludihabitans. Next base: position 124 of record CANSRB010000113.1, on the reverse strand, counting down.
TGTCCCGTAATCAGGGGCAGGGAGATCGGCTTCCGTTCAATGACGGGGCGCGGGGTCCGGATCGGCCATTTTTGGCAGAGGGTCAGCTCGGCTTCCGCGCCGGAAGGGGTCTGGATTTTGGCAA
>CANSRB010000112.1 GCA_947649285.1 uncultured Clostridia bacterium | reverse complement strand
AAATCCTCGACAGGCGGCAGCCTGTTCTGCGGTTTTCTTCTTGAAACCGCCTCGCCCTGCACAAAAATCCAGCACTTTCTCTATTTTCAAACAAGCCCTTATCTTGATTGGAGTGAATTCTTATGGATAAAATTAAAATGACTACCCCTCTCGTCGAAATGGACGGCGATGAGATGACCCGCGTCCTTTGGAAAATGATCAAGGACATCCTGCTGCTTCCTTATATCGACTTAAAAACCGAATACTATGATCTTGGACTGGTACACCGCAACGAAACGGATGACCAGGTCACGCTGGACTCCGCCTATGCAACGAAAAAATACGGGGTCGCGGTAAAATGCGCGACGATCACCCCGAATGCCCAGCGGATGACCGAATATAACCTCAAGGAAATGTGGAAAAGCCCCAACGGCACCATCCGGGCCATCCTGGACGGCACCGTATTCCGCAAGCCGATTTTAGTCAAAGGTATCCTCCCCTACATCCCCACTTGGAAAAAGCCGATCACCATTGCGCGGCACGCATACGGCGATATTTACAAGAACACCGAGCTCTATGCGGAGCCCGGCTCCAAGGCAGAATTGGTAGTAACTGGAGCGGATGGCCAGGAAAAACGGGCGCTGATCCATGACTTCTCCTCCTCCGGCGGGATTGTCCAAGGCGTACATAACTTGGATGAAAGCATCCGCAGCTTTGCACGCGCCTGCTTTAATTTTGCGCTGGATCAAAAAGAGGACCTCTGGTTCGCTACCAAGGATACCATCTCCAAAACCTATGATCACCGCTTCAAGGATCTGTTCCAGGAAGTCTTTGACACAGAATATAAAGAGCGGTTTGAAGCGGCAGGGATTGAGTATTTCTATACTCTGATCGACGATGCGGTTGCACGGGTCGTCCGCTCCGAAGGCGGGTTTATCTGGGCCTGCAAGAATTATGACGGCGACGTCATGTCCGATATGGTGGCTACCGCCTTCGGTTCCTTAGGAATGATGAGTTCGGTGCTGGTCTCTCCGGACGGTACTTATGAATATGAGGCGGCCCACGGTACGGTTACCCGGCATTATTACCGCCATCTAAAAGGGGAAAAAACCTCCACGAATTCGATCGCTACCCTGTTTGCCTGGAGCGGAGCGCTGCGGAAACGGGGCGAATTGGACGGCAATACCGAATTGATGGATTTTGCAGATAAATTGGAGCAAGCTTCCATCCAAACCATTGAGGACGGCATCATGACCGGCGACCTGACTCAATTGTCCACCCTGGAAAATAAAGTCACCGTCAACAGCGAGGACTTCCTGCTGGAAATCAACCGCCGTCTGCAAAAACTGCTTTAATTCAAACATTCCAAAGCGACGGCTGTTCGTTTCTTTCAAATGTGTTGACGATAAAAAAGATCAAATAAGCGAGGTTATTCTTTCATGGCACATGATAAACCGATCTCGCGGGCAGTTATTAAGCGTCTGCCCCGCTATTACCGCTTTTTAGGCGAGCTGCTGAAATCGGATATTGTCCGCATCTCCTCCCGGGAGCTTTCTGCCCGGATGGGGCTGACCGCCTCCCAGATCCGGCAGGATCTGAACTGCTTCGGCGGGTTCGGACAGCAGGGTTACGGATATAACATCCAGGAGCTCCACGAGGAAATCGGCCATATCCTGGGGTTAGATCAGCGCATGGATGCCATTTTGATCGGCGCCGGCAATTTGGGCCGGGCTGTAGCCAATCATATGGACTTTGATAACCGGGGGTTTCGCCTATCGGCTATTTTTGATGAAAACCCGCAGCTGATTGGGCAGCGGATTAAAAATATCCCAATTGAGCATACGGATAAAATGGAAAGCTTCTGCAAAATCCATCATCCGATGGTTGCTATCCTTTGTATTCCCAAAACCGCTACCAAAGCCATCAGCGACCGGCTGATCGCGCTGGGCGTCAAAGGCTTCTGGAATTTCAGCCACTATGATCTGCTGAACCAGCACAGCGGTATTATCGTAGAAAATGTGCATATGAGCGACAGCCTGATGACGTTGAGCTACGAAATCAAGGAACTCCTGAAAGAAGAATCCTGACCCGTATTGAATTTCATATTTTAAAAAAGCAGCTTCCCAGACGCTCGGCGTTTGGGAAGCTGCTTTTTAATAGATTTGTATAGCATGAATAATTCAGAGAATAACAGAGATACATAAAGAATTATCGCATAAAACTTTATTTCCACCCAAATTATTTTGAATTTCTGCGTTTTTTTCTGAAAAAATTCCGCCTTTTTCCGATCAATTCTTCAAAAACACTTGACTTTTTAGTGAAAAGGAACTATTCTATTATCTGTTATATTGTGTCTGTCACATTATGACTTGTGTGGACAATTTTCCACCATCCATAATGAAATCCGGTTGCGTCCTGCAAAGGCCGTTCTGCCGCAAAGCAATGCAGAGAAAATATGGATTCCCTGCAAACCGGTACCATGATATCGTATGCGTCACTGTGATCGGCCCTCCGGCGGATTGGAAAGCCTTTTGCGGGCGGTGATGTCAAAAGGTATCACAGCCCGGGTCATCCGGCTGAATCCGCAAAGGGGGATACAGTAATGAGCGAAAACAAAAAATTGCTTGAAATCAAAAACATCACCTTAAGCTTTGACCAGGACAAGGTCTTAGACAATGTCAGCCTTTATGGAAAGGAGAAAGAATTTGTCACCTTCCTTGGGCCGTCAGGCTGCGGAAAAACGACTACCCTGCGCATCATTGCCGGGTTCGTTTCTCCGGACGAAGGCGATGTTTATTTTGAAGGCAAAAAAATCAACGATCTGCCTCCGCACAAACGCGAGGTCAATACCGTTTTTCAGCGGTATGCCCTTTTCCCGCATCTCAATGTATTTGACAACGTTGCTTTCGGGCTTAAAATTGCCAAAGTACCGCCGCAGGAAATCAAAAGCCGTGTAAAAAAAATGCTGGCGATGGTGGACTTAAAAGGCTTCGAGCATCGTCGGGTCACCAAGCTTTCAGGCGGGCAGCAGCAGCGCGTTGCGATTGCCCGGGCGTTGGTCAACCAGCCCAAGGTTTTACTGCTGGATGAACCTCTCGGTGCGCTGGACCTCAAGCTCCGGAAAGAAATGCAGATTGAGCTGAAAGCCATCCAGAAACAGCTTGGCATCACCTTTATCTATGTGACGCACGATCAGGAAGAAGCCCTTTCCATGTCAGACACGATTGTCGTCATGAAGGGCGGCGAAATCCAGCAGATTGGGACGCCCGAGGATATTTACAACGAACCTAAAAATGCTTTCGTCGCTGATTTCATCGGGGAAAGCAATATCTTTGACGGGATTATGAAGCAGGACCGACTGGTCCATTTTTCCGGCAAGGACTTTGAATGCGTAGACAGTGGGTTCAAACCGAACCAGCCGATTGATGTCGTCATCCGCCCGGAGGATATTGACCTGGTCCCTCCTGGAAATAATCCCCTGAATGGGATGGTTACTTCTGTGGTTTTCAAGGGCGTCCATTACGAAATGAACGTCAAATGCAACGGGCTCGACTGGATGATCCACTCAACCAAAGCACGGAAGGTCAACGATCTGGTTGGCTTGGATTTTGACCCGGATGACATTCACATCATGAACAAAATGTTTAAAGGGGAAAATAACTGCCTGAAAGGGCGCGTCCTGGACGAAAACCGGATTGAGTTTTTGGATATCACCTTTGAACGGGAAAACCATGGCTTCCCGGTAGAATCGGAAGTACTGCTGACAATCAGCCCGGATGATATTGAAGTGGTTTCGGAGGATAAGGCCGACGCTAAAATGTATCTGGAATCCTTGATTTACAAGGGCGCCTATAACGAATTGATCGTGTATTCCTACAGCGGCAATGTAGAGTTGATGATCCACTCCATGTTGGACGAGCAAGTCGCAACGGATATTGGGGTGAAATTCCAATTCGACAAGTTTACGATCTCTCCCCTGGCCGAGGAGGTGTAGGAAATGAAAGGAACTACCAAAACGGCTATCCCTTATCTGGTTTGGAGCGTTGTTTTTACGGTGATCCCGATGCTTCTGATCGTGGTCTTTGCTTTTACCACCAGCGAAGGCGGGTTCACCCTGGACAATATCTCCAAAATCGGGAAATATTCAAATATTTATGTCAAATCCATCAACCTCGCTGTTATCGCAACCCTGGTCTGCTTTCTGATCGGCTATCCGTTAGCTTTTATTATTTCCAGGGCCAGCGAACGCGCCCAGAAAAATCTGCTTTTGCTGATCATGCTTCCCATGTGGATGAGCTTCCTCCTCCGCACCTACGCCTGGATGACGCTGCTCGAAAATGAAGGGATTATCAATACCCTTCTCACCCAATTGGGTTTCGAGCCTTTGCAGATGATCAATACACAGGGGGCCGTGGTGCTGGGCATGGTCTATAATTACCTGCCTTTTATGGTGCTCCCTCTCTATTCCATCATGGTCAAAATTGATAAATCTGTTATTGAAGCAGCTCAGGATCTCGGTGCAAGCCTGCTCCATGTTTTTTTCCGGGTACTCCTTCCACTGAGCGTACCGGGGATTATTTCGGGAATTACGATGGTTTTTGTCCCTTCTATTTCCACCTTCATTATTTCCCGCCTGCTGGGCGGTGGCAGCAATATGCTGATCGGGGATCTGATCGAACAGCAATTCCTTGGTGGCACCTATAATCCTTATCTGGGTTCTGCTATTTCTTTGGTTTTGATGGTGATTATGCTGCTGATTATGGGAATCATCAACTCCCAGGACTCGGACGAGATGGAGGGAATGCTGATATGAAAAAAATCGGTTCAAAAATCTATCTGTTCCTTTGCTTCCTCTTTTTATATGCCCCGATCCTGGTGCTGATTATTTTCTCTTTTAACCAGTCCAAAAATCGGGCGAATTTCACCGGTTTTACGCTCAAATGGTACCGTGATCTATTTCAAAATGAGCTGATTATGACCTCGCTTCGAAACACCATTGTTGTAGCTATTATTTCTTCATTGGTTGCGACGGTAATCGGCACAATTGCTGCAATCGGGATCAGCGGGATGAAAAAACGAGCCAAAGGCATTGTGATGAATATCACCTACCTTCCGGTTATCAACCCGGAAATCATCACGGGTGTTTCCACGATGCTGCTGCTGGTGCTGATCTGCAATACTATCACCCAGCTTGCCGCTTCAATTTTCGGGGTGCAGCTCAAGCTAGAGCTTGGGATGTGGTCCGTACTGATTTCCCATATCACCTTCTGCCTTCCGTATATTATCCTGAACGTCCTGCCAAAGCTGCGCCAGATGGACCCTCATCTGTATGAAGCCGCAATTGACTTGGGCTGTTCCCCTGTACAGGCTTTCTTTAAAGTGGTCGTTCCGGAAATCATGCCGGGGATTTTATCCGGGTGCCTGATGGCCTTCACTTTTTCGCTGGATGATTTTATTATTACTTACTTTACCAGCGGAAGTTCTTTCCAAACGCTTCCCGTTACCATTTATTCCATGACCCGTATGAAAATCAATCCGCAGATTAACGCATTATCTGCCATTATGTTTGTGGTGGTATTGGTTTTGCTGCTGCTGACCAATGTCTCCCCCTCCAAACGAACTAAAAGGATTTAACTTTGTCTGCCTTATCATTGGAATTTCCTGTCTTCTCCTGGGTATTTTCAGGAAAGGAGTGTCTTATGAAAAAATCATACCAAATTTTCGTCGTTCTCCTGCTGGCTGTTTTCTGTTTTGCATTATTCCCGAGATCCGCATCTGCTGAGGATTCGGAGAAGGTGCTTCGTGTTTACAACTGGGGAGAGTATATATCAAACGGCGATGACGGTTCGCTGAACACCATCAAAGAGTTTGAAGCACGCAATCCTGGTGTAAAGGTTGAATATACCACATTCGCTACAAACGAGGAAATGTATGCAAAA
>CANSRB010000111.1 GCA_947649285.1 uncultured Clostridia bacterium | reverse complement strand
TAATTCATAGGGTCAAACTGGATCAGATTGAGCCCCGTGGTTTCTTCATCGAAAACCCGTCCGATTTTGGCTGAAACCGTATGGATGTAAATTTCAGCCGTTGCACTGATCCGGGCGCTGCGGAGATGGCCGCCGAAGACCTGCCCTTGTTTGTTCGCAAATGCCGCATGAAGATGCAGGTATACCTTCCCGTCTTTGCGGGAGATATTCCCGTTCAGGCTGGCAATTTCCATTTCTTCTTCCAGGATAGTTCCGTGATATTTCCGCTTGGCAACCTCATACAATCCGATATCTGCGTAACTGACTGCCCCAATGCCGCTGATCGTCCCCGCCATGATCTTTTCTTGGCTGCAAAGCTCTGTGAGAGAAGAGAGAATTTCCTCTCCGGCATCCAGACGCACGATAAAGATATTTTCCATATGTTGATAAATCATCAAACCCCGCCTTTCCTTTTTCTTTTATTGTAAATCGCGGGAATCGAAAAATCAATTGTAAACAATTCATAAAATCCCTACAAATAAGGAAGGGAATATGCTATACTGGATTAAAATAATGAAATATTCTGCCAAAGGAATATAGACTGATTTGCGCGGGGAGCATTCCGGTTCAGCTGCCGTTAAATTGGTATGAGAGGGAAAATATGGCGATCAATAAAGTTATGATGGCAGCGCTGAAGGCGTTGTCTTATCCGGATATTGATGTAAAAAAAAATTATCGCTTAGTGCGGACTTTTTATAATGCTTCTCATGTTCATATTCTGAAGCCGCTTTATCGTACATGGGATTATCGCGTCAGTACGGACGAGCATATTATTCCTGTCCGGATTTATGCCTCTAATCAGAATATCACCGAACGTTATCTCCGGGTGAAAAGGCCGGTTTTGCTATTTTTTCATGGCGGAGGCTGGGTAACCGGCGGCTTGGACAGCTATAATCAGGTATGTGTGAACTTGGCGATAGCCACCGGGCATACAGTGGTTTCTGTGGATTATCGTCTGGCTCCGGAGCATCCTTTTCCAGATGGATTGGAGGACTGCTATCAGGTAGCGAAGGCGTTGTTTCATAATCCAGGTTTGGTGGAGGCGGAAGCCAACCAAATTACCTTAATTGGGGATAGTGCGGGCGGGAATTTAGCTGCTGCGCTGTCTTTGATGGCGCATGACCGGGGGGAATTTTCCTTTCAGCGCCAAATTTTGTTTTATCCGGTTTTATGGAATGACCATCATCCGGAATCATCGCCCTACCCATCCGTTAAAGAAAACGGAACAGATTATTTACTGACCTCTAAGCGTATCTGTGGTTATATGGAATTGTATCAGAAGGATGTTTCGGATCGGGAAAATCCTTATTTTGCTCCGCTGCTTGCAAAGGATCTTTCCGGACAGCCTCGTACACTGGTTATTACAGCGGCTTATGATCCGCTTCGGGATGAAGGAGAAGCTTATGCGCTGCGGTTAAAGGAGGCGGGGGTTTCAGTGGAATTACATCGTATGGAGGACGCATTGCATGGTTTTTTATCCCTGCCTCCTAATTTCAGCCATGTGAAAAAAAGCTATGAATTGATAAACCGATTTTGTGGGGAGGTTTAGTCTTGATGCAGCCCAAAAAATTTGTTGGATGGAATCGTTTGGACAATGCGGCGAAAATTTTTCCTCCTACAAGCAGCAAACAGGATACTAAAGTATTCCGTTTTGCTTGTGAATTAACGGAGGATATCCTTCCCGAGCTGTTGCAGATGGCTTTAGATCAAACCATGGAGGCTTTTCCGTTTTATCAAACTGTATTGAAGCGAGGACTGTTTTGGTACTATCTGGAAGATACAAAATTGAAGCCTGTTGTTCATGAAGAATTCTCCCCACCCTGCAGCAGTATCTACGATAAAAATGCTCATACGCTGCTTTTTGAGGTCACTTATTATCGCAAACGGATCAATTTTGAAATTTATCATGCTCTTTCAGATGGGACAGGCGCACTTCAGTTTCTTCGTTTGTTAACCTACAACTATCTTTTACTTCGTTATCCGGAGCAGTATCAGGAACTTCCTTCCATTGAATATGATGCCTCCATGACGCAGAAAATGGATGACAGTTTTCAAAAATACTATACGAAAAAAAATAAATCTTCTAAAATAAAAGTATTGCCGGCTTATCGGCTGAAAGGGGCACGGGTAGCCGAAAACAGGATCCAGATCATTGAAGGGCAGATTCCGGTTCAGCAGATGCTGGAAAAGGCACATGAATATGATACAACCTTAACCGTCTTTGTGGCGGCATTATTTCTTTGTGCGATTGCGGAAACCATGCCGATTCGAGAAAAAAAGCGGCCAGTAGTACTGACTGTCCCCGTCAACCTGCGGAAATATTTCTCTTCGGAAACGGCCAGGAATTTCTTCAGCGTATTTAATGTCCCGTATGATTTTAAAAATAATTCAGGGGATCTCAAATCGGTTATCGATGCCGTTCATTCCTATTTTAAAACGGAATTGACTCAGGAAAAACTCCAGCAGCGGATGAACACATTGGCATCGCTGGAGCATAATATTTTTGCTCGTGCGACTCCTCGCTTTTTTAAAGATTATGTCCTTTGGGTAGCCAACCGGTATGCGGATCGGGGGGTTACAGCGGCACTTTCCAATGTAGGAGCCGTCGTGATGCCGGACAAGATGAAGGAACATATCCGGCTTTTTGATATTTTTGTCAGTACTCGCCGTACACAGATTTGTATGTGCTCTTATCAGGATACGCTGACAATTACTTTTACTTCCGGATTTAAAAGTACGGAAGTACAGAGAAATTTTTTCCGTTTTTTAACGCAGATGGGAGTTCAGGTAACGATTGCTTCAAACCAAATCAAAGAGGAGGAGGGGCCGCTGTGAAGTACTGCCAAAAATGCAAGGTTTTCGTGGCAGGAGAGCGGGAATTCTGCCCGCTTTGTCAGCAGAAAATGACTGTTGAGGAAGGTTTTTCTGTTCAAGAGGTTTTCCCAGAGGTTCCTCTTCTTTATAAAAAACACAGTTTATTTTTTCGGATTTTGATTTTTGCTTCGATATTTGCCGCTGTCCTTTCTGTTTTTTTGAATCTGGTTATTCCTACGGAGATCTGGTGGTCAGTTTTTGTCGTAGCCGGCTTGGTATGCACTTGGATCAGCGTTGCGGTGGCGATTAATAAACGCCGGAATATCCCCAAAAATGTCGTGTATCAGGTGGTTGTCCTCTCCTTGCTTTGCGTATGGTGGGATTATTTTACTGGATGGAGAGGCTGGTCGATCAATTTTGTTCTGCCGATCCTCTGTTTAGCGGCTATGTTTACACTGGCGATTATTTCCCGGGTTTTGAGTATTCAATTGGAGGACTATCTGATCCACCTGATTGTATCCATGATATTCGGCATTATTCCCCTTATTTTCCTGCTGAACGGAGCTGTTACGATTACCCTGCCGTCCTTGATTTGCGTGGCAGGAAGCCTGCTTTCCATCATTGGCCTGATTGTATTTGCAGGGGATCGGATGTATACAGAGCTAAAGCGCAGGCTTCATTTGTAAGGAGAAAAGTCTCATGTTTGAAAATGACTATTACGAAGAAGAAGACTTTTCTTCGATGGATTTTGCTGACAGCCGTTTCGAAAAAATCCATTTTGTGCGCTGCAATTTTTCCGGCAGCATCTGGTCCAACAGCCTTCTGGAGAATTGCTGCTTTGATCACTGCCTGTTCAGCACCGCCAAGTTGAATGGTGCGGAACTGAAACATTGCTTCTTTTTGAATTGCCAGTTCCGTTATGCGAGTCTGTTTAATGCGCTGTTTGACCATTGCAAGATGACGGGCAGTTCTCTGGTGGATTCGGAATCCTCCTGTTTCGAGCTTCGGGGCGGGGATTGGTCTTATACGGATCTGCGCGGGATTGAGTTTTATAAAATGGATCTCAGTGGAGTGAATTTCCGCAATGCAGATTTGATGCAGGCTAAAATGGAAAAATGCAAAATCAATAACAGCAATTTCGATTGGGCACAGACGACGAATTTGAGCTTTACTGGATCGGATTTGAGAGGGAGCAGTATTCAGGCAGTGGATATTTTAGGAATTATTTGGAAGAGAACCAAAATAGACCTGGAACAGACTGTTCAGATTGCAGCAGCGTTGGGGGCGGAATACCAGCCCTAGCACAGGCAGAGAATGGAATCGAAAACGGAGAAGTAAAAATAGTTGCTATGATTTTGAAAAAATTTTTATTTTTTATGCAACCTTTTGGTGCCATACGGGATATTGATAGTGAAAAGGGAAATGAGCCGTTTGAAAACCGGCCGGTTTACAGCAGGGATGACGATATCAATGAGACCCTGCAAAGATATTCCGATATGGTGTACAAACTGGCTTTCGCTCGAACCAAAAATCAATCTGATGCAGAGGATATCTTTCAGGAAGTGTTTTTAAAATATATAAGCTCCGGCACTTCCTTTGAAAGTGAAGAACACAAAAAGGCTTGGCTGATAACCGTTACGATCAACCAAAGCAAAAAACTGTTTTCCTCTGCTTGGATTCGGCATCGGGCCTCCCTTGCCGATGCGGCTGAACAAGCGGTGCCACCTCTTCAACTGGCAGATGAAGAAGGGGTTGCGGCTGCTGTATTGAAACTTCCGGCTGCATACAGGCTGGTTATTCATCTTTTTTATTATGAAGATCTTTCGCTAAAGCAAATCAGCAGTATTCTGAATAAAAAAGAGGGAACCGTCAAAAGTCAATTGAACCGTGCACGCGCTTTGCTGAAAAAGGAGCTTGGGGGAACATAGGAAAGATATGTTGAAAGAGAAATATAAAATTGAATTAAAGCAGCTTCCTGTGCGTGAAGAGCTCATCCGAGCTACTGCCCGCAAGATGGAGCGCAAGCGTGCCGGCCGTCAAGTCGTACAAAGAACTTTCGCACCTCGCAGACTTGTTGCTGTTATTTCTGTCATCTGCCTGTTCGCTATGACAGCAACCGGAGTTTATGCTTACCAGAAGAATGATCTTACCGCGAATCCTTCTACTATGATGGTTGGAGAAGATGTTGCGCCGGTTGAACCGTCGCCGACTGAGCAGCCTGCACTGACTTCTCCGGATAAAGCGAAGGAAACGACAGCTTCTGCTGTGGAGCAGTACCTTCCTGTTCCGGAAAATACAACGCCATCTGAAGTACAGATAAAGAATGATTCGCAGCCGGAAACAGGCAGAAAGGAATCCGTTTTAAATATGGACGGTTTTCTGAAGCCTAATGGGTACGTTGCTGGTTTGCCGAAAATTTCTTCTTTACAAGAAGCGGCAGATCAAGGTTTGATTTTTGCAGAACACCCGGAAGAAATTGTGGGAAGCAAAAATCCTTGGTTTTCTGGTATGCAGACTGAAAAGCTCCCGGTCTACCAAACAGATTGGAATCATAGCGGAAACGAAACGGGTTCTGCTGTTTTGGATAACGAGGGAATGAAAGCACTTGCTGTACAAACAGCAATTGATTTTGGATGGACGGAAGATCAGGTTTCGGAACTTGAAGTGGAAGCTTCTTATGCGGATGCCAGTAACGGGAATGAAGACAGCGATATAGAAAAAGAATTGCTGTCTTATTCCGTGGGTAACGTTACCGTCAGCCGGAGTGGGGAAGTGGAGATTGTGGTTTCGGAAGAGCCGGAGGAAGATTTCCAAGGGTTTGATGATCTGGAGAAAATCCAAAAAATGGCGGATTATTTTTATGACCGCTATCAGACGCTGCTTCCGATGCAGACGCCTGTTTGTTCTGTAAACAGTGTGTCGGATTTGGATGGTTCAAAGACGTATCAGGTTCGGATGTATGAGGCTTCGGGTGATCCTGCCCAGCAGATTCTGTCTTATAATCTGTCTTATATGTCTCTTGAATTTGATGATTCTCTAACGACACTGGAAACAATTCGTTATCGGTTCTCTGATCTTGGTGAGAAGATCGGGGATTATCCGATTATTTCTGTAAAAGAAGCAGAAAAAGAATTGCTGAATGGCAACTATAC
>CANSRB010000110.1 GCA_947649285.1 uncultured Clostridia bacterium | reverse complement strand
GCTTGATCTGGGTCCTATATTCCCGGGCGATCCCGTCTAACGCCATAAACCCTGCGTTATGCCGGGTATTCTCATACTGCCTTCCCGGGTTCCCCAGCCCGACAATCAGCCATTCCATCGGGCCGCCGTTGATTTTTTTTGAAAAGAACATTTTTCCGTCCCCTTTTCGTTTCATTCCACGCGCCAACGGGGGTAGGATGTCTCCCTACCCCTGTCGAATCCTGCGGTTCTGTTCGCCGCCTATCGTAGGAATATAGTAACATTTTCCAGCGCCGGTGTCAATTATATTTTTGTTCCCGGCTGAATATCTTATACCGGGGGCCGGAGGTCTGCAGGCTTTCCCTTTCTGTCAGCTTCCGGCGTCCCCTTTTTGCATTTAATCCTGGAACTTCGCCTCAAAAAGATTGCGGAGCCCGGAAAAATATGCTATGATGAACTGGATTATATCATCTGCAAATCATCTGTAAAGAAAGGTCTGTTTCTTATGGAAAAAATCAACCTTGGTTTTTTATTCGGCGGAGCGTCCAGCGAATACGAGGTTTCCTTGATGTCGGCGTCTTCCGCGCTGGCCTATCTGAACCTCGAAAAATATAACCTCTTCCAGATTGGTATCACCCAGGACGGCCGCTGGCTGCTTTACCGCGGCGGCACGGAAGCCATCCGGCAGAATACCTGGCAGGACGGCGACTGCCTTCCCTGTCTGCTCAGCCCGGACCGTTCCCATCATGGGCTCCTGGTCTGGAATACCCCGGATCAAGCCCCCGAGCTCATCCGGCTGGACTGCGTTTTCCCCATGCTGCACGGCAAAAACGGCGAGGACGGTACCATCCAGGGCCTGCTCACCGTCGCCGGGATCCCCTTTGTCGGGTGCGGAACCCTGTCCTCTGCCGCCTGCATGGATAAAGTCGTCACCCACACCCTGCTGGAATCGGCCGGGGTCAGAGGCGCACGCTGGGTCTGGATCAATGAAACCGACTACCAGGCCGACCCGGAAGCCTTCTTCGACCGCGCCGAGAAAGCCTTCGGTTACCCCTGCTTCGTCAAGCCCGCCAACGCCGGCTCCTCCGTTGGGATCAGCAAGGTCAAAAGCCGGGAGGAACTCCCCGCAGCCATGGCGCTGGCATTGAAAAACGACAGCAAAATCCTGGTGGAGGAATTCCTTAGCGGGCGTGAGATCGAATGCGCCGTCCTGGGGAACGAGCGTCCCCGTGCTTCCTGCCTGGGGGAGATCCTGCCCTCCAATGAATTCTACGACTACAACGCCAAATATCTGGACGGGAAGTCCCGTACCCTGGCGCCGGCCCCTATTTCCCCGGAAAGTACGGAGGAGATCCGTCAGACCGCTGTTCGGGCCTACCAGATCATGGGCTGTACCGGGCTGGCCCGGGTAGACTTTTTCCTGGGTGAAGACGGCCGGGTCTTCCTCAACGAGCTCAACACCCTCCCCGGCTTCACCCAGATCAGTATGTATCCTCAGCTTTTTGAAAAAGACGGACTGCCCTACAGCGAGCTGATTGACAAGCTGATCGCCTGCGCCATGCAGGTCGAACGAGGCCGGACCTGATCCTCTGCCATTGAAAAAAGAAAGGAGAGAACCCGTATGGACTGCCGCCCGATTGGCATTTTCGACTCCGGATTGGGAGGGCTGACCACTGTCCGGGAGCTTCAGCGCCTGCTTCCCTCTGAACAGATCGTCTATTTCGGGGATACCGGCCGGGTTCCCTATGGCACCCGAAGCCGGGAAACCATCCGTAAGTATGCCCGGCAGGACATCCGCTTCCTGCTCTCCCATCAGGTGAAGATGATTATTATCGCCTGTAATACGGTGGCCGCCGCACTGGCCGGGGATACCGATTTCCTGCCTGTCCCTTTTGCAGAGGCTCTGACCCCGGCGGTACACGCCGCTGTCCGGGCAACCCGCAACGGCATCATCGGCCTGATTGGGACGAAAGCGACCGTCCAAAGCGGCGCGTATGAACGCACCCTCCGGGAACTGGACCCCTCCCTGCAGATCCTGCCCGCAGCCTGCCCTCTTTTTGTCCCGCTGGTCGAGAATGGCTATACTTCTCCGGATAACCCGGTCACCCGGCTGGTAGCCGAGGAATACCTGGCGGAGATCCGGGCCCGGAACGCCGATACCCTGATTCTCGGATGCACCCATTACCCGATCATCCAACCGCTGCTCCAAAGCCTGATGGGCAGCCATGTCACCCTGATTGATTCCGGCCAGGAGGCGGCCCGTTCCGCCCGCGACCGGTTATTCCAACTGGAGCTCCAGGCTCCCCCCGGTTCAGCAGGCGGCTGCCGCTATTTTGTCAGCGACAGCGCCAGTGAATTCCAGGAAAGCGCCGAGGCGATCCTGGGGCATCCGATTTCCGGGACTGCCCGGCAAATTGACATTGAAGAATTCCCCGACCGGATCTGAACCGGCGGCTGATTTCATCACGATGACAGATCATCAGAAAGGAAGCTCATGAAAAAGGACGTTTTTATCAAAATCAAAGGCGTACAGCACGCGGACGGGACTGACGACGTCACCGAGCTGGTCACACAGGGAAATTTCTACCGACGGAACAACAATTACTACGTAACCTATGACGAAAGCGAAGCCACCGGCTTTGGGGGCAGTAAAACCACCCTCAAGGTGGAGGGTGGACGAAAAGTCACCCTCATGCGGAACGGCGCGACCCGTTCCCACCTGATCGTGGAAAGCGGCGAACGGAATGTCGGGCAGTACGGTACCCAGCACGGGGACGTCCTGATCGGCGTCAACGCGCACAAGGTGGAATCCCGCCTGAATGACGAGGGCGGCGACCTGTATTTCTCCTATTCCCTGGACATCAATACCAGCCTGATCAGCGAAAACGAAGTCTTTATCAGCATCAACGCTCACCCGGACGTTTCCTCCATGCTCTCATTGGCTGGAGAAGAAAAAACGACGGTTTAGGGGCTGCTTTTCCAGCCGTCCCTGACCATAGAAAGGAAATTAAAATGATGATAAACCCTGTATTGGAAGCCAAAAAACAAGCCCATGAGCTGATCCTTGCCGCCGCCGGCCGGGCCGTCGCCAGCGGCGCGCTGCCGGCGGAGCCTCTGCCGGGCTTTTCCGTTGAAATTCCCGCCGATATCAAAAACGGCGACTTTGCCTCGAACGCGGCCATGGTTTCCGCCAAAGCCTGCCGGATGCCGCCCCGCAAGATCGCCGAAGCGATCGCCGCGGAAATGATACTGGACGGCAGCTTCTTTGAGCGGATTGAAATTGCCGGCCCGGGCTTTATCAACTTCTTCCTCGGGAAGGATTGGTTCTGTGAGGTACTCCGCTCGATCGAAGCGCGGGGGGCTGATTACGGCCGCACCGATTTCGGCCAGAACAAGCGGGTGCTGGTGGAGTTCGTTTCCGCCAATCCGACCGGCCCCATGCACATCGGAAACGCCCGGGGCGGTGCAATCGGCGACTGCCTTGCCTCCGCAATGGACTGGGCGGGATACCAGGTTTCCCGGGAGTTTTACGTCAACGACGCCGGAAACCAGATCAACAAATTTGGTATTTCGCTGGAAGCGCGGTATCTCCAGCTTTATCAGGAAGGCGTCGAAATGCCGGAGGACGCTTATCTGGGCGAGGATATCACCGCTCATGCCAAAGCCTTCTCCGAGCAGTACGGCGACCGGTTTGTTTCCGCTTCGCCGGAGGAACGCCGGAAAGCGCTGGTGGATTTCGCGTTACCCCCGAATATCGCCGGGCTGGAACGGGATCTGAAAAAATACCGGATCGTCTACGACAACTGGTTCCGGGAATCCACCCTGCATCAAAGCGGCGAGGTGGACAAGATTATCGCCCTCTTCAAGGAAAAGGGCTGTACCTATGAGTCTGAAGGGGCGCTCTGGTTCAAAGCCACCGACTTCGGCGCGGATCAGGACTTTGTCCTTGTCCGCTCCAATGGCGTCCCGACCTATGTCGTCCCGGATATCGCTTACCACTACAATAAGCTGGCCGGGCGCGGCTTCGATAAGGCCATCGACGTCCTGGGCGCCGACCATCACGGCTATATCCCCCGGCTGAAAGCCGCCCTCCAGGCGCTGGATATCGACCCCGGCCGGCTGGATGCCCTGCTGATGCAGATGGTCCGTCTGGTCCGGGACGGCGAGGTTATCAAGGCCTCCAAGCGGAGCGGGAAGGCCATCACCTTGGTTACCCTGCTGGAGGAAGTCCCGATCGACGCGGCGCGCTTCTTCTTTAATCTGCGGGAGGCCAACTCCCATTTCGATTTTGACCTGGATCTCGCCGTGGAGGAATCCTCCTCCAACCCGGTTTTCTATGTCCAGTATGCCCATGCCCGCATTTGCAGCATCCTGCGCAACCTGAACGCCGAGGGGATCTGCCCCAAAGCCGCCTCGGAATGCCGGATGGAGCTGCTCTGCGCCAGCGAAGAACGCGCCCTGATCCGGCATTTGGCCAGCCTCCCGAACGAGATCACCGAAGCGGCGAAAAATTACGACCCGGCGCGGCTGACCCGTTACGCCATCGAGCTGGCCACCTGCTTCCACAAGCTGTACAACGCTTGCCGGGTCAAATGCGGGGAAGAAGAGCTGATGTACGCTAGGCTGGCCCTCTGTCTGGCGGCCCGCACTGTCCTTGCCAACGTCCTGACCCTGCTGAAAATCAACGCCCCGGAATCCATGTAACAGAAAGGATTTTCTATGGACCCTGAATCTCCTTGGCCGTCCCTGATGGACGGCGCCCTTCATACCAATCTTCTGGCCCGGGGAATGCCCGAGGAATCCAGCCCGGAACAATGGGTCAGCGCACATCTCGACATCCTGCGGACGCTCCAGCGCGAGTTCCTGCTGGCCGGGAGCCAGATCCTCTCCACCCCTACGCTGGGAGCCGGTTCCGCCTCGCTCTGTACCCGGCTGGCTTCCATCACGGTGGAGCTTGCACGGGAGGCCGGCGGGAAAGCCGCCGGCGTGCTGGGGCCGGCAGGCTTGGATGCCCAGCGGGAAGAAAACCCTTTTGACCATCTGGTGCAGCTTTACCGGGAGAAGGCTGCCGCGCTGGAGCAAGCGGGCGTTGACTTTTTCTCACTGGAAGAAATGGCCTCTCTGACCGAAGCACGCGCCGGTGTGCTGGCCTGCCGCCCTTTTAGGAAACCGGTTTCCGTTTCCTTTGCGCTGAACGAAGACGGCGAAACACTGGATGGCGGGGATCCAGCCGCCAGCCTGTTGACCTTGCAGCAGCTCGGGATTGCCGTTTTCGGCGTGAGTTCTTCTGCCGGGCCTGATCCGTTGATCCCGGCAGTCCGGCAGCTCAAAAAATTCAGCCATGTCCCGCTGGCTGTCCGTCCAAGCGCAGGGCAGCCCAACCCGCTGCTGCCCCATGTGTACGAAATCGGGCCGTCCTCCTTCCAAAAAGCGGCTCAAAAGCTGCTGAAAGCCGGCGCGGATATCCTGGGCGGAGGCCGCGGGACTACACCCACCCATATCGCGGAAGTGAAGCGCCTATTGGAGCGCGGCGATATCTCCCCGGCTGCTCCGCTCCCGGAAAAGCCGGAACAGCACAACGATATCCTGCTCTGCAATGGGCTGGAATTTTTCTCTCTGGACGCAGAACGGATGGAATTCACCGAGCCGATCCTTTGTGAAAGCGATATGGCGGACCGGCTCCTTTCCGCAGAGGAGGACAGCCAGGACCTGCTCCTCATCCATCTGGATACGCCGGAGGATGCCGCTCTCTTTGGAGCAAACCAGTATCTGGCCCAACTTCCGGTCTGCTTTCACTCAGATAACGAAGCGGCGCTGGCACGGGCGCTCTTCTTATACCAAGGCCGCTGTCTGGTGGATTCGCAATGTGAAATCCCCGGGCCGATCCTCCAATTACTCTCCAACCGCTATGGAGCCATCCTGTATTAACTATCCCTGTCAGAAAACCTCTGAATGGGACGCTCCTCCGGCGTTGATTTGTGGGGCTTCGCACCCCCTGCCCTTGCCGATTTGTGGGGCTCCGCGCCCCACGCCCCGCCCTATTTCTTTGGACGCCCAAAGAAATAGGGGAAAGAA